>JAUVEQ010000246.1 GCA_030594725.1 Methanobacteriota archaeon | reverse complement strand
GGAGGACCTGGTATCCCTGCTGGAGGGCGACCCACGGGTGGAGCGGGCCGTCACTGAGGAGGTCGAGCGGCACCGCCTGTGCGATTCATGCCTGGGAAGGCTCCTGGGCAAGGCCGATCACGGTACCAACTCCCAGCGGGGGCAGATCATGCGCCAGTTCGCCGACCCCGATGCCCAGCCCGTGCCTCCCACGGACTGCGTCCTGTGCGAGGGCCTGGTCGAGGAGTACGAGGACCTGGCCAAGGAGGTCCAGATGGCCCTGGAGGACTACGAGTGGGACTCCTTCCTGGTGGGCACCAAGGTGCCCAAGAGGGTCGCCCGCATGGAGAAGGACCTGGCCAAGCCCTTCCCCTCGGCATGGGTCGAGCCTCTCAAGTCCGAGGTCAACCGGGAGGTGGGCCGCCGGGTCGAGGAGGCCTCCGATGGCGAGGTGGATTTCGAGACCCCCGACATCACAGTGCTGGTGGACCCGGAGTTCAACACCGTGACCGTCCAGGTGCGCTCGGTGTACGTGTACGGCCGCTACACCAAGCTCGAGCGGGGCATCCCCCAGACCCGATGGCCCTGCAGGCGATGCCGTGGAAAGGGCTGCGAGGCCTGCGAGGGCACGGGCCAGCAGTACGCCACCTCCGTCGAGCAGCTGATCGCAGGACCCTTCATGGAGTTGCTCAAGGGGAAGGAGCACGCCCTCCACGGCGCCGGCCGGGAGGACATCGACGCCCGCATGCTGGGGCGGGGCCGGCCCTTCGTGCTGGAGATCCGGAACCCACGCAATCGTTCCTGGTCCCCGGAGGAGATGGAGGAACGGGTGAACGGGCACGCCGCCGGCCGGGTGGAGGTCGCCGGGCTGCGTCCCTCGGAGAAGTCCGAGGTGGTCGCCCTCAAGGACGCCACCTGGGAGAAGAGCTACCTCATCTCCTTCAACGTGGACGGGGGAGCGACCCGCGAGGAGCTCGAGGAGGCTGCAGGGACGCTCTCGGGCACCGTCATCAAGCAGCGCACTCCCCAGAGGGTGTCCCACCGCAGGGCCGACAAGGAGAGGCCCCGTATGGTCAAGGAACTCACCCTCGTGGACCTCTCTGGCGGCAAGGCCACGGTGGAGGTCAGGGGGGAAAGTGGTATATATGTAAAGGAGCTTATCCACGGCGACCGGGGTCGTACCCAGCCCTCCATGGCAGAGCTGTTGGGCAGGCCCTGTGACGTCGTTGAGCTCGATGTACTGCAGGTTCACGACGACGACAGAGGTGAGTGACATGACGAAGATGTCCAAGGGTCCGCGCGCAGGCACTCGATTCAAGCTGCAGCGCAAGCCCCGGGATCGGGGACTGACGAAGATCACCCTTTCGCTCCAGACCTTCGAGGAAGGCGAGCGGGCGGTGGTGAAGATCGATCCCTCCATCCACAAGGGCATGCCCAACAAGCGCTTCCATGGCCTCACCGGCATCGTGGTCGGCACCCAGGGCGATTGCTACATCGTCCAGCTCAAGGACGGCAACAAGCCCAAGAAGGTCGTCGCGCGTCCAGAGCACCTGCGGAAGGTCGTATGAGGGGGTTGTAAATCCCATGGTTAATGAATCGGAGTTCGTGAGCATCCCCGACGTGAAGACCATCCTGGAGGACGTGCAGGAGAAGCGGGAGCTCAATTACGAGCAGAAGCTGGCCCTGGAGCACGCCACTTACTCCATACGGACCACCCCCGCCCAGGCCAAGAAGCTCATCAAGGCCCTGATGGAGCACGAGCGCATCACCGAGGCCCTAGCATTCAAGATCGTCGAGATATGGCCCACCCACCCCGACGATGTCAAGGCGATCTTCGCCAAGGAGCGATTCACCCTGAAGGAGGACGAGGTCGAGGACATCCTCCAGAAGCTGGCTGACCACGAGAAGGGCTGAGTGCGAGAACGGCAAACGTATTTAACTTGAATAGCACTCTACCCACCAAGCCTAGCGAGGGTTATCATGGAGGACCACGCTCACATCCTGGACTACCTAGCCAAGGGTCACCCAGACACCTTCCGATACCGGAGGGAGCCTGTGGCATATGCCCTTGGTGAATCGGAGTTCAAGTTGCTCGAGCTGGTCCCGAAACCCGAGGCCTCTTTGCAGATCGGCGACAAGGTGTACATCGGAAAGGACATGGACGAGCGGGAGATGGTGCAGCACGTGAAGCGCCGTATCTCCTACAGCGATCTCACGTCCTCCGCCCAGTCGGAACTGCCGTACGTCATCCTCGAGCTGGTCCGACAGCAGGAGGAGCGATTCGTCAAGTTCTACAACGAGGCCCAGGCCATCTCGACCCGCTACCACATGCTGGAGTTGCTTCCCGGCCTGGGAAAGAAGACCATGTGGGCCATAATCGAGGAGCGGAAGAAGGCCCTCTTCGAGACCTTCGAGGACCTGGAGACCAGGGTCACCTCGTTGCACAAGCCGGACCAGCTGATCGCCCGACGCATCGAGGACGAGCTGTCCGACCCGGACCAGAAGTATCATCTCTTCGTCGCGAGGTGATCCGCCTGGATGGCGGCCCGCCCCGCGTGCGAAAGGTTCTCGACGAACTAGGTATCCGACCCGACAGGAACAAGGGCCAGAACTTCTTGATGGACATGGGTGTGCTCGAACGGCAGCTCAAGGCGGCCCGTCTCACCCAGGGCGATACCGTGATGGAGGTGGGGGCCGGCCTCGGCATCCTCACCTGGGAACTGTCCGCCCGGGCCCGAAGGGTGATATCGTACGAGATGGACCAGCGGCTGGCGGAGTACCTCAGCGTGGACCTTCCCGAGAACGTGGACCTGCGATCGGTGGATGCCCTCGAGGACGACTGGCCGCCCTTCGACAAGATGGTCTCCAACGTGCCGTACGGCATATCGAGCCCGCTGCTGTTCAAGCTCCTGGATAGCGATTTCGCCCTGGCGATCCTGTTGCTTCAGAAGGAGTTCGCGGACCGGCTCGTTGCCGACCCGAGGACCAAGTCGTACGGGCGCCTCACGGTTGCGACCGCCCGGCTCGCCACCATCGAGCTGCTGGAGATCGTTCCCCCGACGGCGTTCCACCCCCAGCCACGGGTGGACAGCGCCCTGGTGAGCATCACACCCAGCCGGAGGTTCCCCGTGGCGGACCCCGCCCTGTTCGACGAGCTGCTGCGGGTCGTCTTCTCCCAGCGCAGGAAGATGCTGAGGAACTCCCTGGGGTCGGCCCGGGGTAGACTGGTGCCCAACATCGGCAGCGAGGAGTGGAAGGGGTTCATTGCCGACCTCGAGATCGGAAGCGCCCGGCCCGAGGAGCTCACCCCCGAGGAGCTGGGCTTGCTGGCCGACGCGATATTCGGTCTGCGGGACTGAACATCATCTCCCAAAGTCTCAAATAGACATTCTTGTATTCAAGGGGCACATCCGTGCCGGGGTGGCTCAGCCTGGCGGAGCGTCGGACTCATAGGGAGCCGCGATATCTGCGGCATCGCCTGTTCGCCACCGAGCTCCTGGGAAATCCGAAGGTCGCGGGTTCAAACCCCGCCCCCGGCACCATTCTCTCCTTGCCAAAGGAGTTGATCTTGGAGCTTCCCCAAAATGGCGATCGGCCCACCTGTTCAAGGGAGTTTCTGGCTTAATGGTGAGGTCCGGAGTGTTCAATGTTCGTCCCTAATATTACATAAGGAACCACCGCCAATGCGTCCACGCCATGACGGCCCTGAAGCGATTGCTCTACTGGTTGATAGCAGGTAGCGAAGGCGGCCTCAACAGGGCCAGGATCCTCCTGGTGCTCAAGGAGAGCCCTCAGAACTCCAACCAGTTGTCAGAGGCGCTTGCCTTGAACTACAAGACCGTCAGGCATCACCTGGACGTTCTGGAGAAGAACGAGCTGGTGGTGACGACGGGTCAACGTTACGGCAAGATGTACTTCATCTCTCCGATGCTGGAGCGCCAGTGGTCGGATTTTCAGGAAATTCTTGCCGAAATTGGGCATAAGCAATTAAGTGAGACATCGGCTGAGGAGGACTGAGAGCGATGGAAAAGGACACCAGGAACGCGATACTCGTCATCATTATCATAGTAGCAGGCATCGCGGGTACCGTATTCGGGAGCATGATCGATCTCCAGTTCGAAGGGAAGGAGCCACCGGATGATGAGGAGATCGAACGTCGCGATCCCACGCTGTACCTCACCATCAGTTCTGCCGTGGCCACCATCAACATGGTGATCGCTTCCATCCTCATCATCCTCTACTACCAGGTCTACAAAGAGGTCAAGTCAGAATTCACATTGGGCCTCATCATCGTGATGTTCTCGTTGCTGCTGTATGCGATCTTCGCGAACCCATTGACCCACGCGATATTCGGTTTCAGAGCCTTCGGGCTCGGGGTGTTCAGCATCATCCCGCATGTGTTCGCGACGATCGCCATGTCGATACTCCTCTACCTCAGCCTGAAGTGAATCTGTGCATGATTGGGGGGAGATTTGTGCATAAGGATATTTATGCGAATCCTCTGAAAGGGAGGAGAACCCCCGGATATGCCTGGGTCTTATGATGGGCATGATGGGTTGTGTCCGGGGGTTCCCACACAACCAGCACAAAAGAGGAGCTCGCATCATGTCAACCCTCTCGAGAAGCATGAAGAACGTCTTCGGCAAGAAGGCCCGGACCATCGTCGTGGTGGTCATAATCGGGTTCAGCCTGGGTGTGTTCATGAGCATGTCGATAACGAGTGCCAATATTACAGACAGCGCCTCGGCCCTGTCCGAGATGATGGAACGGACCGCCACCGTACGCGCGGCGGGCGAGGCCGGTTTCTTCAGCACGACACCGATGCCGGAGTCGAT
>JAUVEQ010000177.1 GCA_030594725.1 Methanobacteriota archaeon | reverse complement strand
TGTGATAGTCACCATCGTGCTGATGTTCGCATGATGTGCTGGTCAAGAGGTGACGCAATTGCCGAAATCACGTAAAAAACGGGCTGAGGGCAAGAAGAAGAAGTGGTACCACCTCAGCAAGGAGAAGAAGAAGCAGCTAGTGGCCATCTTCATCGTGGTCATCATGGTCGGGTCCGCCCTGGTCCTCATGATCACCTACGCCTACTAGGTAGGCCCCTCACACCTTCGGGTCCAGGTCATCGTCCGAGTAGTCCAGCCCCTGCTCCCCCCGTATCCGGTCGCCGATGGACCCCTTCGGGACCCAGTCCCTGGGCGTCTTCTTGGAGACGTCGAAGCCCATCTGCTTCCACATCTGCTTCGATTTGTTCCACTCCGGTATCGCCAGGCCCGCCTCCATGCGTTGTCCAAGGGGGAAGTCCCATGGTCGCCTCGGCAAACGGTCCACCAGCTCGACCAGCAGTTGCCGTACTACCCTGGTATCCTCGTAGGTGTAGTTGTCGATGCCCAGGAAGCTTATGTCCCCACGGTGGGTCATCCTCATCTCCCAAGTGTCGAACTTGACATCGTCCAGGGGGTGGGTGACCCGGAACCGGAAGACGTAGGCGACCCTGGGGAATGGGAGGATTATGGAGAACCGGGTGTACATTCTCTCGCTCTTCTCGCGCAGGAACTCCCAGCCCATGGTCTCCATGGCCTCCCGCATGGCCACTGCCACGTGGGTGACATTGTTGGCCATCGGGGTCTCCCAGGTCTTCAGCTGGGCCTCGATCCTCATCCTGCTCAATCAGCCACCCCCGCACGGGCGCAGTGGGGTGCGACCCGGCATCGGCCGCAGCGGGGCCGCTGGGGCTGACACACGGTCTTCCCGTGGCTGACCATCAGCTGGTTGATCTCAAGCCAGTGCTCCCTGGGAAGCACCTTCACTAGGGCCCGCTCGGTGTCCTCCGGGGTCCTGGTCTCGACCCAACCAAGGCGGTTGGAGATCCTGTGGACGTGGGTGTCCACCGGGATCGCGGGTTCGGCGAAACCGTAGACCAGAACGCAGTTGGCCGTCTTCCGGCCCACCATGGGCAATTCCAGAAGCTCGTCCATCGAGGATGGCACCTGGCCATCGTGCTGCTCCTCCAGCTGCTTGGCGGTTGCGATGATGGCCCTTGCCTTCTGCCTGTGGAAGCCGATGCTGTGGATGACGGCATCGACCTCGTCCTCGTCCGCCGCTGCCAGGGACGTCACGTCGGGCCACCTGGCCTTGACGTCCCGGAACACCCGTTCCGTCGTCTCGTCCCGGGTCCGCTGCGAGAGGATGGTGGCGATCAGCACGTCGTAAGGGGACGACCTGCGTTCGAGCATGGTCACCCCATGCATCTGCCTCAACGCCTCCATCACAGGAGTGTATTCAGGGGGCACGGCGACCCCCATGGCGGGACCGGGGGAAAAGCCTTGCGCCAGGTTCAATCCTGGTCCGGGCGCCCACGCCAGGCCATGAAAAGCATGCCCAGGATGGCGAGCAGGAGGAGGGCAAGGAGGACCCATCCCCAGATCCCATCCTCCACGGGCTCGACCGGACCCCCGTCATCCCCGTTACCGTTACCGTTACCCCCGCCGTTACCCCCGTCGTCATAGGGTACCACCTCGACGACGAGTTGGGAGGAGTCCTCCGCCTGCCCGTCGGACACGGTGAGGACCACGGTGTAGTTACCCTCCTTCGCGTAGGTGTGGTTGACCTCCATGATGTCCGAGGTGTTTCCATCTCCCAGGTCCCAGTGATAGGTCAGGACGTCCCCGTCGGGGTCCACCGATCCGGCCCCCGAGAGGAGCACGGGCTTGCCGGCGACGGGCTCCGATGTGAGCAGGGTGATGCGGGCCTCGGGCGCGCTGTTGGGCGGAGCCTCGATGGTGATGGTGACCGTTGCATTGTCCGAGACGATGAAGGGGTCCGTCGTGAGCTCGAGGGTGATGATGTGGACTCCCACGGAAAGGTAGCGGGCCTCCAGTTCCCGACCTTCGCCCAGAAGGCCGTCCAGGTCCGAGGACCATCGGAAGACGGCACGGTACTCCGGGGGGTCCCATATGTCGAAGGACGAACCCTCGGCGGACAGGAGCACGGGGTCGCCCTCCAGGAACACCGCACCATCGGAGGGCGAGGAGATGTTGGCCACCGCGACGGGTGCCTGTGCGAGCATCTGGATGGTCACCGAATCGGTGTATGGATCGGGCAGCCACTCCGGGAAGAGGGGCGTGAGGACAACGGTGATGATGTGCTCCCCGAACGTGAGGCCGGTCAGGACACCCCGGGCACCCTCGACGGGAAGGGGCCCGTCCCGGCTGGATGTCCAGGTGATGTTCGGGACGGCGTCGATGTCCAGGTAGGGGTGCTCCTCGATCGTGTGGTACGCCCTCACCGTGACGTCCTCCCCGGGGTCGTAGACATTCCCATCGAGGGGCCGTTCGATGGTGATGCCGAACTCCTCGGGAGGGACCGACACGATGGTGAAGGTCACATTGACCCAGGTCTCCAGACCCGTCTGGTCCATGGCCCGTAGACCCACCGAGTGCTCCCCCGGGTCCAGGAATTGGTTACCTGGCTCGCCCTCGATGTCCACCCCGTCCACTGTCCATCCCATGACGACGGGTCCGCCATCGGGGTCGACGGCGGTCCCCACGAGGGGAATGCCATCCCGGTGGTCCCAGGCGTTGTACGTTGCACCGTCCCCGGGTGAGGTGATCTCCACCACGGGAGCCGTCCCAGCAAAGGGGCGCAGCACGAGCACCACCTCGGGATTGCCCGTGATGTCGACCGATGACACGTTCACCAGCTCTCCCAGGCTCGCGTCGAGCAGGTGTGGGGTGTAGCGAATGGTCCTGTTGCCGTTGGTGATCTCGTAGGAGGCGAACACACTCGAGAATGCAAGCCCTTCTGCGTTGGTGGCGGTCTCCTCCACCTTCTCATCCAGGGCATTATGGACCAGTACGGTGGCATCGATCGCCGGGCTCCCATCGGCGTGCTCCACATGGACCGTGAGGCCGTAGAACTGTAACACCCTCCCCTCGCCGTTGACCTGACCTCCCGAGCCGAAGGTGACATCGTTCATGGTGAAGGTATCGAACCACGAGACGATGCCCCATTCAGAGTTCTCCTGGATGGCGCAGCCCTTGAGAGTCGCCCTGCTCCAGAACAGCTCAACACCGTGCGTGCCTCCCACGATAGTGCATCCATCGAGGATGGGTTCGGCATCCTCCACGTAGACGACATGTGCAGCCCCGGAGCCCGAGAGCACCGAGTCACTGATGGTGGTCCTGCTCCCGTTGATGATGCTTATCGCGCCTCCCAACAGGGTGAGGTCGACGGAAAGACGGCTGATGACGGGTCCGCCGGAATCGATCGCGACGGCGTAGCCGGGGGTCAAGAAGCTGGTGATGGTGCAATCCGTCACCTCGGCGAAGGTGGCGTTGAGGATCATGGGGTTGATGGTCGTCGAGATGGAAACGGAATCGAACACCGGAGCGTTACCCAGGACGTTCACTCCCACGGCGCTCCACGAGATGGTGCAGTCCCGGACGGTGGGCGAGGCCAGGATGGAATTGATGGCGGAGAGGGTCCAAGAGAAATCGCAATCAACGATGGTCGGCTCCGCGAAACCAATGGCCACGACCCCCGCGATGGTCGGTGAGATGATGGATCCTACGAATGAGCAGCCAGATATTATGGGGTCCGCTGCCAACACGACCACGTCCCCGACCGAATTTGAGGAGAACGTGCAATCGACGACCCAAGCGTTCCCTCCCGCAACGAGCAACCCACCGCAGTAGAGGCCACCTCCGTTCCCGAGGAAATCGCAGTCCTGGATCACGGGGGTCACGTCCACGAGGCCCCCAGGCTGGACGGTGACGGCAAAGCCTCCACAGTTCTCGATGGTAGTGTTGTGGATGAGAACGGAGGAGCTGAGGACCACGAGCCCCTGGGGTTCCGCCAGAGGGTTCGGGACCTCGGGTCCATCCATCCTCCTGATGGTGCATTGGCCCAATGTCGCGCTCCCGCTGATGGTAAGGTTGAACAGGGTCGTCCGGTCGAGGCTGTCCACGGTGACCCCGGTCATGGTGAGGGTCCCACCCGGCTGCACATCGATGTTGTAGGCCCCGTCCTCGGACACGTTGATGAGCAGGGAGAGGTCCGAGAGGCTAAGAGAGCCCCCCCGGGCGACCGTCACGTTGCCGGTGACCACGATGTCCGTGCCGGACGCGGTGGTGACGTCATCGATCACCCAGTCACCGCTGGCAGGGGGGTCCACCGCCAGGGCGCCTGTGGCCAGGAGGGCACATGCCACGGCAAGGAAGACGACCGAAAGTAGATGGATATGAGGGATTTCCCCTCGCGTTCCGTGCGGCGTCATGACCATGGTACTACCCGGAAGGATATTGCTCCGATATCGGTTAAAACATTTGTGCCAGGATGGGCGGTTGGGCTGTACAACGGTGAACCACCCCTGGGCCTTATATATTATATAGTCGCGCATGACGATAATGGGTCAAGCTTATCTATTTCCCATCCAATGGGGACCGAACTTGACATCAGGACCGAGCAGCGGAAGGGGGCGGACAGCAATGTTCTGGGCCGTCGTCATGATGACGTGCGTAGCCTTCGTGCTGCCCCTGGCTGCGCCCCCGGCCAGCGCGGTGACGGAGTACCGGTACGAGATCGTACCCGCCCCCCCAACACCGCTGGACTACAAGGGGATCTCCTGGTCCCAAGATGGTTCCGAGGCCGTCATCGTGGGCGGTGTGCAGGCATTGCTCGCATACGATCCCGAGACCGGCATTGCCCGGTCCATGGAAGGCAGCAACTGGACCACCGCCTCCCAGACCCTGGAGGCGGTCACCCACACTCCCGACGGAAGGGTCTTCGTGTCAAGCGGGAGACTGGATGGGGCGACCGTCATGGGCGACCTGTGGGAGGTATTGGATGACGAGGTCGTCCTTCGCGCCAGCATCGAGGGCGACATCATCCAGCGAGTGGCCGCATCCCCCTCCGGGCGGCTCCTGGCGATAGGCGCCCTGGGGTCGCTGTTCGAGTACAAGGATGGCGAGCTGGAGCACCTGGGCTCCGCCGGGGACGTGATCCTGTACGACATCGCATGGGCCCCGGACGGGTCGGGTGCCTTCATCGTCGGTGCCGCGGGCACCATCACCTGGTTCGACGCCATCGAGGGCACGTTGGAGCCAGTGTCCTTCACCAGCACCCATCCCCTCTACGCGGTGGACTGGAGGCCCGGCACCATGGAGGCCTGGGCCGTTGGAGAGGGCAGCCTCGTCGTCGAGGTCAACTCCACCACGCTCGAGGCCTCCAGGGTGCGGCCCTTCACCCCACGCACCGAGGACTCCCACGGCATCGCATGGCATCCCGAGGCCGACATCGCCCTGCTCGTCGGCGAGGACGGCGTCACCTACCTGTGGAGGCTCGGCATCTTCACCAAGCAGATAGTGGAGCTCAATGTGGTCCTGCTCGACGTCATGTGGAACCCCGTGAGTGACGAGGCCCTTCTGGTGGGCGAGTCCGGAACCCTGCTTCGATACGCTCCCTGGATCACCCCGCCGAACCGGGCTCCGGACGCGGTCATCACCTCGCCCGAGAACGGTCATGAGGTGGAGGCCGGCATGACCATCACCTTCGACGGCACCTCCTCATCCGACCCCGACAACGATCCCCTCTCCTTCACCTGGTCATCCAACATCTCGGGCGTTCTGAGCACCGAGGCGTCGTTCAGAGATGGACTCTCCCTGGGGGCACACAGGGTCACCCTCTCCGTGGACGACGGGCAGGGACACAATTCCACCGACCAGGTAACGGTCAATGTCGTGAAGCCCGTTCCCAAGGAGGACCGGTTGCATCTTGAGGTGGAGACCCCGAGACCCGGGTCCATGCTGACGGGGGAGATCGTCGTCTCGGGAACCGTGGCCTACGAGCTCGGTCCCGTGGCAATGGTCGAACTGGCCGTTGACGGTGGCGGTTGGCGTCCCGCAGAGGGCACGAACAGCTGGTCCATAACCCTCGACACCACCCTGCTGGAGGACGGGGTCCACAGCCTGGTGGTGAAGGCGACCGCCGAGGACACCGAGGACATGGTGTTCAAGGTGGAGAGCTTCTTGGTGGAGGTTCGCAACATCGTCCTCCCGGAGCCCCCGCAGATACCCAACATCACCCTCCGCCTTCGGGAGAAGGGAGTGGTCGACCAGCTGCTCAGTTTCGATGTCGATGGCGAGGGCCTGTCCTCTTGGATCCTGGTATGGTCCTTCGGTGACGGGAACAGCGGTCAGGGCGAACACGTGAGCCACGCCTACACCGAGGAAGG
>JAUVEQ010000329.1 GCA_030594725.1 Methanobacteriota archaeon | reverse complement strand
ATTCACAGACCTCGGGACAGAATACTTCAACATCACCATATTCCTCAAGGAGGACACGCCACCTGGTGGAGATTACAGGATAACCATTGTGGTGACCGCCTCCTCTAGGAACAGCTCCACTACTGACAACAGGCAGGTCACTGTGTATCCCACCTGGGAAGTGATGGCCGAGGCTACGATTCTCAAAGCACCACCCGCCGTGGAACAAGGCGGTACAACCACGGGCGAGGTGGAGGTCCGGAACACTGGAAGCAGGTATGTAGTGTGCGACCTGGTCGTCCAAGGCGACCCTGACGGAGTGGTCAAGGAGGTGGCCTTGCTCTCATCCATCAGTGTCACGCCTAACCTTTGGGACAAGGCCGAGTTCATCATTGAGGTCGAACCGAACGCGCCTGTGGGAGTGCATACTGTGCTCTTGGGTGTGGTGACACAGATGGATGATGGCACGGTGTTGATGCTGGACGTGGTCACGGTCGAGGTAGAGGTCGAAGAGGCGACCGGGTTCGACCCCGTTGGCCCCATCATCATTCTGGTCGGAGGTCTCGTTATCCTGGGCGTCCTTGCCGTATCCTTCCGCCGAAAAGCTTAATCGCATGGCCACCCCTCCCGCCCCGGGAGGCTTCCTGGTGGACTTCGACCTTACAGATGACGAGATGGCCTTCGACGAGGAGGTCAAGGGGTTCGTCGACGACTTCATCCGGCCCAACCTGGCCCAGTGGCACAACGAGGGCGCCATTCCCAGGGAGTACTGGCATGAGCTGGGCAAGCGGGGCTGGTTGCTGGTCCACAAGGATGGCGATGACTGGGTCGAGCAGCCCATGATGAGGCTGGCCATCATGTACGACCGGATATCGGAGGTGAGCCCCGGGGCCGGTATCGCCGCCTTCGCCAACAACCAGCTCGGCGTCTACGCCCCCTACACATGGGGCAGCGAGCACATCCGGGACAGATGGGTCGAGCCGGCCTCCCGGGGCGAGAAGGTCATCAGCTTCTGCAACACAGAGCCCACCGCCGGGTCCGATGTGAAGAACATCCAGACCCAGGCCAAGCTCGATGGCGACGAGTGGGTGATCACCGGTCGCAAGATGTACATCACCAACGCCGTGGAGGCGGACGCCCTCGTGGTGTCCGCCGTCACCGACCCCCTTGCCGACGACCCCCGGCAGGGGCAGACCCTCTTCATCATCGACACGGACTCACCGGGCGTGAAGGTGCGCGGTCTCAAGAAGATCGTGTGGGAACCCGCGAGCCTTGCCTTCATCCAGCTCGACAACGTGAGGGTGCCGCGCGAGCAGGTAATCGGCGACCTACACGGGGGCTTCGACCACACCATGGCCACCTTCACCAACGGACGCATCGGGGTGGCCGCGATGACCATGGGCACGGCGACGGGCGCGCTGCGCCTCGCACACCTGAGGGCGAAGCGACGGAAGATCTACGGCACCACCCTCTGGGAGGTCAGGTCCAAGCGTCACGAGTTCGGCGATATGGCCATCATCGCCGAGGCGGGCCGGCTCCTGTACAGGAAGGCGGCATGGCTCCGGGACAACGGGCGGGACTTCAAGATGGCGGCCAGTATGGCGAAGCTCTACGCCACCGAGAAGGCCAAGGAGCTCACCATGTGGGCCGCCTACCTCCACGGGGGCTCCGGCGTCCTGACGGAGAACCGCATCCACCGCTATCCATTGGATGCATGGGCTTCGGCCATGGGCGAGGGCGCCCCCGAGGTGCAGCGCCTCCTCATCGCCCGTTTCTTCGATGATTGGATCGAGCAGTTCTGATGTCATCGAAAGCCTTATCAATCGCCATTTATGTTCAGCCACGATAATAGGTGAACCCTATGCCTCCGCCACCTAGAGTGAAGAGGAAGTACATCTCCCTCGAGGAACGGAAGACCACCTTCCGTGAACCCGATTTCGGTTACACCAGGGAGGAAGCCATCGAGGAGGCCGGTCGATGCCTTCAGTGCAAGAAGCCAGCCTGCGCCGACGCATGCCCGGCCCACGTGCCGGTGAAGGATTACGTGAACGCCATCCTGGAGGGGGACTTTGACGAGGCATACAGGATCAATCGATGCACGCTTCCCATGCCCAGCAGCCTGGGCCGGGTCTGTCCCGCCTTCTGCGAGCAGAAGTGCATACTGGGAAAGAAGTTCGAGCCGATAGCCATCCGCGACCTCAAGCGGGCGGCCTGCGACTACGGGAAGCGCGTGACCCCGACGGTCGCGCCAAAGCGTGAGGAGAGGGTCGCCATCATCGGCGCCGGGCCCGCGGGCCTCACCGTGGCCAACGACCTTGCCATCAAGGGCTACCAGGTGACAGTGTACGATCGACTGGAAACGGCCGGCGGCACGCTGGTGGCGGGCATCCCGACCTTCCGGCTACCAAGGGAGATACTGAAGCAGGACATCCATATGCTCGAGGAGATGGGCGTGGAGTTCCAGTTCAACGAGTGCATCGGGAAGGACTTCGACCTGGACACCCTCACCTACCAGGGGTACGACGCCATCTTCCTCGGTATCGGGGCCATGGACCCCAAGCGGTTGAACATAACCGGAGAGCACCTCAAGGGCGTGGCCTCGGCCGCGGCCATACTTGCCGACCTGGCCTTCCAGCGTGAGGTGGACCTGCCGGATCGCATCAGCATCATCGGCTGCGGCAACGTGGCCATAGACATCGCCCGCAGCGCCATCCGACTCGGCAAGGAATCCACCATCCTCTACCGCAGGACCCTCAAGGAGGCTCCCGCGAACGACGACGAGATCGAGGAGGCCTTCGAGGAGGGGGTGGACATCAAGTACCTGGTGGCGCCCATCGTCATCCTGGGCAACGAAGATGAGCACGTCAGCGAGGTCCAGTGCATCAGGATGGAACTGGGCGAGCCCGACGATTCCGGGCGCAGGAGACCCGTGCCCGTCCCAGGTTCGGAGTTCAAGGTGCCGACCGACATGGTCATCCCCGCCGTGAGCCAGTCCCCGGAGCTGGAATGGCTCAAGCTGGACGACGGCATCGAGCTGACCCGTTGGAGCACGATATGGACCAACGAGGAGACCGGACAGAGCAGCCGCGAGGGCGTGTTCGCAGCGGGCGACGACGTGCTTGGACCCTCCACCGTGGTGGAGTGCATCGCCCAGGCCCACGTGGCCGCCGACGGCATCCACAAGCACCTGTCCCCCGAGGAGTGGGAAAAGGAGCACACCGTCGAGGAGACCCCGGCGGAGTGGCCTCCCAAGACCGAGGACGAGTAGGCCAGGCCTCAGCTCAACTGGGTCCTGGTGAACTGGACGAACCAGTACTGCACGTCGGCCCGCTTGGGTTCGTTCCGGACCTCTATCTTCCCCTTGTCCACCAGCTTGACCCCGTTCCCGGAGGAGACCAGCTCCACGACCGCTTTGTCGGGGTGGTTGGTGACACTGCCCTCGAAGTGGTTCGAGGTGCCCAGGAACTTGAGGTCGTTCACCTCGGCGCTGGGGGTCTCGATCACGATCCGTACGCTGAAGTCGACCCGCTTGCTCGAGACGTCCCTGACCACCTGACCGGTTATCGGGTCCATCCGGAGGTAGTCCAGCTGGCCGCCCTCGGAGGTCCTGTTGAAGTACGTGAGCTCCCGGATCTCGTGCACGTTCCAATCGGGTATGTCAAGGTAAAGGGTGATCGTGGTCGCGGTCAGGAGCGAGTCCCATCCGCTGGCGCTGAGGTCCAGCTGTCCGACGTACATCTCTGTCGCGGCGGTGTAGACCACGGCGTAGTTCTCCTCCACCGATGTCTGCTTGAGCACGCTGGCGATGAAG
>JAUVEQ010000316.1 GCA_030594725.1 Methanobacteriota archaeon | reverse complement strand
GATGGCAGGTCCTCGGACATGAGGTGGACATTGATGTCGTCCTCCGTCCGTTCCAGCCTGGCGCTGACTCGTGGAAGGCCTCCTCCGGCCTCCACAGCTAGCGCTCCCTCCACTGCCTTTGCGACGGCCCCCTGGACCTCGAGTGATAGGGTGGCGGCGTACATGTCGCCGACATCCATTCAGCGGGCCTTGATGACACGCTTCACATTGGGTCGCTGCTTGTAGAAGATCTTGGAACCGCACTTCTCGCACTGAATGCCACCGACGGTGGAGATGTCAGTGAGGATGCTCAGCTTGCACTTGCCGCACTTGTACATCTTCAGGCCTCCTCCTCGATCTCTGGCTCTTGGTTGATGATGTCCACGTTCGCGTCACCCTTCACTGGCGTGTACGATTGGGTGGCGACGTTGGGGGTGTAGGCACCCCCGGCGAACTTGAGATCGCAACGGCGGCACTTCCAGATGCCAGTGCTGACCCGCTTCACCGCCGCGTGGCGGCAGCGGGGGCACTCGTATGACTGGTTCTTGGCGTTGGTCACCGTTGTGATCTGCTTTCGGATGCGGACGCCGTAGCGCGCACCGTATCGGCCCGCGACGCCCACCTTCTTAGTCCGTCGGGTCATGTGCTCTCACTCCCCTGGCTCAATCCATGAGCTTGGGGCGGACCTTCTTGCCCAGGTCTCGGGAAAGCCCGACCACGTATTTAATCTCATCGATACTGAAGGAGCCGTTCAGCCCCTTCTGCATCGCCCGTATGTCGTCGTTCTCGTCGATGACGACAGTGAGACGCGCGTCGGCGACCTCCTCCTCGTCGATGCTGGGGTCGACCATGACCTTGTTGCCCAGCTTGACGGCGGTGAGGGACACCGGTGCGTGGTGGGGATCCAGGGGAACGTCCTTCTTGGACTCATCGATCTTGGACCACGGGATCTTGGCCGTCGACAGGGCGGCCATGGCACCGTAGTTGAATGCATCGAACAGGTTGCCGTGCATGTCGATCGGGAGCATGTCGATGAAGATCATCCAGACCTTCTCGCCCTCCTCGATGCAGAGTGGGGCAAGGTCTATGGTCTCGCTCTCGCGGATGCCGCGGTCGACGACACGGGCCAGCTCGATCGCCGGCGGGCGTGGTGGCCCGCTCTCGAAGAGCGGTGACGCGATGGGTGCCAGTTCGGCGGTCGATATCAGGACGCCCATGTTGGGGCGATCGGAGAAGGGAGTGCCCTGCTCGATCTTCACGCCGACGATGACCTGCGTCTTGCCCAGTTGGACCTTTGCGGAGCCTTCAGCGGAGGTGATGAAGGGCTTGGTCACGGTGACCTCCCTCATCTCGTCCATGGCACGACCGTCCAATCGGATGTCCTTCGCGGCCATTGAGTGGATGTAATCCCTCTTGATGAAACTGACGATGTTCACTGGCATCACTCATCACCCCCTGCGGGTCCCTTGTCGTCCTTCTCGGGGATGGCCTCCTCGACCATCTCCTCCGGAACGGGTGCCTTCTCGCCCTTCGCCTTGGGTTCCTCTTTGGCGTCCTTGGGCTCCTTGGGCTCCTCGGGCTTCTTGGCGTCCTTGGGCTCTTTGGACTCCTTAGCGTCCTTGGGCTCCTTAGGCTTCTTGGCGTCCTCGGGCTTCTTGGCGTCCTTGGGCTCTTTGGACTCTTTAGCGTCCTTGGGCTCCTTGTCGGCCTTCGGAGGTGGGGAGGACTTCTTCTCCTTCTTCTCGTCCTTCTTCTCCTCCTCGGGTGCGTCCGGCTCGGCCTCGCCCTCCTCGGTGAAGGAGGAGTAGCGGTCCTGCAGGGCAGCCTTCTGGATCTCGTATACCTCAAGGGAGGCCTTGCGGTTCATCTCCATTATGGTATCGAACTCCTCGATGGTGAGGTGCCCATCCATCTGGAGCAGCACAACCTCGCCAGTGCGGCCCACCATGGCGAAGGGGACGTCGGCCTGGCCGAAGTTGTCCTCCTTTTGTCCCAGGTCCAGGACCAGCTTGTCGCCGACCTTGCCCGAGGCCACGGATGCGATCAGGTCCCTCATGGGGATGCCTGCGTCTGCCAGGGCCACGCTGGCGGCGGTGAGGCCGGCGCAGCGGGTGCCGGCGGAGGCCTGCACGACCTCGATGTAAACGTCCACGGTGGTCCGCGGGAAGCGGTCCGTGAGCACCACATGCTCCAAGGCCTCCGAGAGGAGCTTGGATATCTCGGATGACCGGCGGTCGGGGCCGGGTCGCTTGCGCTCGCTCACGGAGAACGAGACCATGTTGTACCGGGCCTGCACAATCCCACGCATGGGGTTCTGCATGTGCCGGGGGTGCACCTCTCGGGGCCCGTAGACCCCGACGATGACCTTGTTCTCGCCCCACTCCAGGTAACAGGAGCCGTCGGCCCTCTTGAGCACGCCGACCTCTATCTTGATGGGCCGGAGCTCGTCCAACTTGCGGCCGTCAAGGCGCAAGCCCTTCTTGTCAATCAGTTGAACATCGGTGTATGGATCGGACATCAGTCGTCCTCCTTCTTTTTATCTTCTTTTTCATCCAGCTCCTCGCACGGCGGGAGCTCTTCCTCGTCCACGACCATCAGCGATTCGCCGTCGGGGGCGAGGATGGTGACGATGCCGTCACCGCTTCCGTTGGGATCGCGGCAAAGGTTGTCGTCGGTGATGGAGTCGTACTCGTCATCGAAGTCCTCCTCCTCCTCCAGTTCTCTCTTCTGTTTCTCACTCTCGGCTGCCATCTCGGCCTTCTTCTGCTTCTCTTCGGCACGCTTCTTATCCTGTTCCGCGCGCTTCTTCTCCTGCTCTGCCCGCCTCCGCTCCTGTTCGGCGCGACGGGCCTCGGCGGCCTTCCGTTCCTCCTCAGCCTCGACCTCGGGGTCGATCCCCTTGGCCCGCTGCAGGAACTCCTTCACGTTGTTGGTGAGGCCGTGGACGTGAGCCTGTTCGGCGATCATCTGGATGGCGCCGATGGCGATGAGTATGTCATCGGGCTCGCCGTCGATCCAGATGCGGCCGTTCTGTCCCACGACCAGCCTGCAGCCGGTGTATTTCTTGATGAGGCTTATCATCGAGCCCTTGGTCCCGATGATACGGGGCACCTTCGAGTGTGGGACGGTGGTGATCTGTCCGCCCTGGAGCTTTCGTAGCCCCGGGCCTTCCATTGTCACCTGGACACGTCCCACCATCGTCACCTTGATGATACGCACGATGACGACGTCCCCGGCCTTCATGAAGTGGGTGGTCTCGCCGAACTCCACGTGCCACGGCACCTCGTTGACGTGCATCGGAGCGGGGTAGGGTGCGGCTATCTCGATGAGCCAGTTGGACGGACCCACATCCTCTATGTTGCCGATGACGATGTCACCGACCCGTGGGAAGTACTGTCCACCCAGGGGGATGACGCTTGCATATGACCCATCCACGTTCTTGATCCCCAATGTTGCGGACACGATCTCGCCTCCGACCTGGTATGCACCGAGGCCGGGACGAATGTCCTCAGCGGTCAGGATCTGCCCGGGGACCACTATCTCACGGGGTAATGGCTTTCCGTCGGGACCGAGGGGTCGACGCATGGACTCGTAGCTGGGCACAAGATCGACCTTGTCGTCCTGCATCCCGTATGAGTGGCTGTCGCGTCTGCCGCCGCCACGGCGATCGTCGCGTCTTCCACCGCCTCTGCGGTCGTCGCGCCTGCCGCCACCTCGGCGGTCATCGCGTCTTCCACCGCCTCTGCGGTCGTCGCGTCTGCCACCGCCTCCGCGCTGGTCACGCCTGCCACCGCCTCTGCGGTCATCGCGTCTGCCACCGCCTCTGCGGTCGTCACGCCTGCCACCGCCTCTGCGGTCGTCTTGGCGTCCTCCACCACGGTGGTCGTCACGCCTCCTGTCGGAGCTGCGCCCGTCCTTATCTCGTGGGGGTTTATCTTTTCTTGAGCGTTCTTCGCCGGT
>JAUVEQ010000406.1 GCA_030594725.1 Methanobacteriota archaeon | reverse complement strand
CCGAGCCCGGAGTTCTCAGAAAAGGCCCACGTCAAGAGCCTCAAGGAGTACGAGAAGATCTGGAAGAAGTCGGTCGAGGACCCCGAGACCTTCTGGGCCGAGCAGGCCAAGGAGCTGGAATGGATCCAAGAATGGGACACGGTCCGGTCCGGGGAAGTCCCGGACGTCAAGTGGTTCGAGGGTGGAAAGCTCAATGTGAGCGTGAACTGCCTTGACAGGCACATGGACTCCTGGCGGAAGAACAAGTCCGCCCTGATATGGGAGGGCGAGCCCGGCGAGCACAAGGTGTACACCTACCACCACCTCTGGAGGGAGGTGGGCAAGTTCGCCAATGTGCTCAAGGAGTTCGGTGTGGAGAAGGGCGATCGGGTCATAATCTACCTTCCCATGGTCCCCGAGCTGCCGATCTCCATGCTTGCCTGCGCCCGTATCGGCGCTGTCCATAGCATAGTGTTCGGCGGCTTTTCCGCAGAGGCCCTGCGGGACAGGATCGAGGACTGCAAGCCCGTGCTGGTGATCACCGCTGATGGCAGCTACCGTCGGGGACGCAAGATCCCCTTGAAGTCCAACGCGGACGCGGCGGTCGAGGGCCAGTTCTCGGTCCGGAACATGATCGTGGTGAACAGGACCAACCTGGATATCATGATGCGCGGCCACAGGGACCACTGGTGGGACGACGTGATGCATGGCATGCCCTGGAAGTGCGAACCCACTCCCATGGACGCCGAGGACCCGCTCTTCATCCTGTACACCAGCGGGACCACGGGAAAGCCCAAGGGCATCCTGCACACCACGGCCGGTTACCTGCTCTACACGATGCTCACCTCCAAGTACGTCTTCGACCTGAGGGACGAGGACACGTACTGGTGCACTGCCGACATCGGATGGGTGACGGGCCACAGCTATATCGTGTACGGCCCCCTGGCCGCTGGTGCCACCTCCGTGATGTTCGAGGGCGTGCCCAACTACCCCCGGCCCGACCGGTTCTGGGACATCGTGGAGAAGTATCACGTGAACATATTCTACACCGCCCCCACCGCCATACGCTCCATGATGCGCGACGGCGATGAATGGCCCCGGCGGCGCGACCTCTCCAGCCTTCGTCTCCTGGGTTCGGTGGGCGAGCCCATCAATCCGGGAGCATGGACCTGGTACCACGAGGTGATAGGTGGCGGCAAGTGCCCCATCGTGGACACCTGGTGGCAGACCGAGACTGGTGGCATCCTCATCACCCCCCTGCCCGGTGCGATCGCCCTCAAGCCCGGTTGTGCCAGCAAACCCTTCTTCGGCATCGACCCGGTCATCCTCCGTGACGACGGGACAGAGGCCGATGTGAACGAGGGCGGCTTCCTGGCCATGCGCCAGCCGTGGCCCGCGATGGCCCGCACCATCTACGGTGATCCAGACCGCTTCCGGGAGGTGTACTTCTCCCGGTTCAAGGGCATGTACTTCACCGGGGACGGTGCGCGGATCGACGAGGACGGCGACTACTGGCTCATGGGCCGCGTGGACGATGTGATCAACGTGTCGGGTCACCGGCTCGGCACGATGGAGGTGGAATCGGCGCTGGTCTCCCATCCATCAGTGACCGAGGCAGCGGTGGTCCCGATGCCCCACGCGATCAAGGGGCAGGGCCTTTACGCATACGTCACCACCAAGCAGGACGTGACTGGCGATGACAAGCTGGTCAAGGAGCTGCGCAATCACGTGGCCAAGGAGATCGGGCCGATCGCGAAACCCGACGTGATCCAGTTCGCGGATGAACTTCCCAAGACCCGGAGTGGGAAGATCATGCGGCGCATCCTCAAGGTCCTCGCGGCTGGAGGGGACGACGTTGGGAACACCATGACCCTCGCAGACCCCTCCGTCGTCGATACCTTAATGAAGGAACGAGACAGATTGAGTGAATCCAAATGAGAGAAGGGAGGTAGAACAACATGATGCTGATAGAGAGGCTTTACACTGATGACAAGGACGCCGTTTGGCATGGCGTGATCGACAGGTTGAAGGATAGGGGGACCCGCACCGTTCATCCCCTGTACGTGTCCGACCTCAAGGGACAGAAGTACCTGAGCGTCGTCTTCCACACCGACGTCATCGACGATTGCGCGATGTTCCTCGTGGACAACGTGGCCATGTGCAAGAATGTCAAGGACACCCAGACCATAATGCTCCTGAAACCGGTCTTCCTTCCGATGCCGGCTGACAGGCCCAAGGACCTGGAGAGGTACTCGTTGTACCTCAAGGTCAGACCAAAGAACTACCCCTCGGTGTACAACGAGATCCTGCACCATGAGTTCGAGGTCAACTGCTTCCCCAACTACGTTGCCTACGCCTTCGGTGACTACGACATCCTGGCCACCTTCCTGGCCAGGGACATAGATGCCATCAAGGAGTACGTGAAGACCCATCTCAAGTCCCTGTCGGGCGTCGATGGGGTCATCATCAACAAGATCCGGCGGACGGAACTGCTGGCAAGCAAGGCGACCTGGCGGGAGATCCAGCGCAGTCTGCTCTACATACCGCCGTGGATGTCCAAGAAGATGGACGACCACTACCTGTACGACATCGACCCACCGACGGAGGAGTACATGGGGCTCACGGGTGCGATGACCGACGAGCTGTAGGCGCCGCCAAGCCATCCAGGAGGAACATCGTCTCCTTTATCCAATACCGGAGGTGCTGCGCGGCCCCTCACTTACGCCCTATCACGAACATGGTGGAGGCCGGGTCTACCCCTGTCTCATGCACCCTGTTCATCAGGGCCCTGCCCTCCTCCGAAAGGATATCGGCCTGCT
>JAUVEQ010000144.1 GCA_030594725.1 Methanobacteriota archaeon | reverse complement strand
GTTCATCTGGTCCCTGGCGCGGGCGAGGGAGTCGCCGTAGAACCTGTGGCGAACGTCGTTCGGGGTCCTGTCATCGGGGGCCGAGTATATCTCCTGGGGAGGCCGGTTCTCTGCGGTGATGCCGTTCTCCTCGAAGAACCGGACGCCCTCCTCTATCCCACGCGACCTGGCCCAGTTGCTGAGGATGGTGCGAACCTGGGGTTTCGCATCCACGTCGAGCCAGAAGGCGCTCTGGAGGTTCAGCATCAGGTTCAGCTGGTTGATGTAGCCGTCCTCTCCGTACAGGACATCGGCCGCCTCGGCGATGTTGATGATGATGTTGGGATACATCATCGACCTGTACATCGGCGAGATGGCGGGAAGCCGAAGGCTCGCTGCCCTGGTGTACATGGTGCCCACGTCGAGGGGACCGTCGTACTCCTCCAGGGTGGCCGAGGGGAGGACCACGTCGGCGTAGTGGTCCGCGGTCTCGTTGAGCCAGGGGTCGATCACGGCGATGAACTTGTACTTGGAGTAGGACTCAATGATATCTGGCTGGCTTGCGGCGTCGATCAAGTCGTTCGATGACCTGACGATCAGCACGTCGGGAGTGTAATCGACCTCGAACTTGTTGGGTGAGTTGACCACCTGGGCGACCACCGAGGGATTGGCCGAGTTCAGGGGGTAGTACTTGCTCTCCTTGAGGGTGATATCGTAGGGGGGTTCCCTGATGTTGATGTTGTCGTACTTCGGGAAAGCGTCCGAGGTCTGTCTGATGAACTCGGAGTGGACCCCGCCCACGGCGTCGATCGCACCGAGCAGCATGAACACCTGGACCGCAGCCCTGGTCGCCTGGAATCCCATCTCCTGCTGGGTGACGTGGTCCGCCATTATCCCGACGGGTCTGAACACGTAGTCCCGGGCCTCTCCCTCCGCGCCTCCACCCGCCCCCTCGAAGGGGTCTCCATGGCATGCCGCGTAGCACGGCTTGGCCTTTGAGGGGTCGATCGTGATCTTGCTGCCGATGACGGCCTGATGGCCAAGCTCCTCGCCTATGGCCTGGATCTGGGTCGCCTGGATACCTGTGATCCCCTCGGCCCACTCGGGATCGTACTGCTTCATGTGTTGCCTGTACATCGAGAAGGCGGTCCTGTAGGTGGTCCCGTCGACCTCCGCCTCCCCCTCCAGCTGGGGCACGACGTGTGGGTCGTCGAAGTCCTTCACCTCGCCGGAGACATCGATCACCTGTTCCTTGCCGTTGACCTTCAGGAACTGCTCGTCATCCTTGACGAGGAAGGGAGCGTTGGTGTACCCGACCATGTAGTCGTTGTCGAGGTAGCCCTTCTCTAGGAGCACGTTCGCGATCCCAAGGAAGAAGGCCATGTCGGTCCCGGGCCGGATGTGGAGCCACTTGTCGGTGTGGGGCCCCATGCCTCCGAGCCGGGGATCGAGGGTGATCACCGTCATTCCCCGCTCCCTCGCACCCATGAACTCCTGCTGATGGGTGAGCCAACAGTGCTTGTTGCCGCCGGAGCCGAGCATGTCCCAACCCCAGCTTATCATGTAGTTGCAGTACCTGAAGTCGGGCATCAGGCCCGCGTCGTAACCCAGGGTGTAATCGTTGGCCCGGTGTCCCGCGCCGGCGGTAAGGCCCTCCTGGTCTAGGAAGGTCACATCGGTGGTGTTGATGAACGCCTCGTCGAAGGTGGGTTGTTCACGCCCCCTGCCCTTGGACCAGACCACGTACTTGGGGTCCTTGTCCATGGCCGTTCGGATCTCTCCTCCGACCAACGTTATGGCCTCGACCCATGAGGCCTCCCTCCAGCGCCCCTGGACGCCCTTCTCGTTGATCCGGATCAGGGGAGCCTTCACCCTGAAGGGGTCGTAGGCGCCGATGAGCTGGGCCTGACCCTTCGGGCACAGCTTCCCGCTGTTCTGGGGGTGCATTATATGCCCCTCGAGGCGGATCATGCGGCCGTTGTAGCGTCGGACGTTGAGGCCGCAGTTCTGCGTTCCCACCCAGCAAGTGGTCGGATAGAAATCCTCACCGGGCAGTAGTGGGGGCTCGTCCGGATCGACCACCGGTGTATGCTTCTCCTCGAGAAGAGGCATGAACTTCCCCAGGGTGTATGCGGTAGCTAGGGCTCCTGCGGTGAATCCGCTGATCCTGATGAAGGTCCTCCTATCCATGTCGGGCATCTCGACACCTTTGGGATTCCATTTGGCTAATACAATTGTTTGATAAATAATTTATGGGGCATCTGGACAATTGGTCCATTATTTATCAATACTCTAGACATATGTTCCCACGATTGGACAGAGGACCGCACAATCATCTTGAGGGTTCCCGATGCGATCCCTGGACCCCCGCGGCCTCCGTTCCAAGAGCCCATCCTCGTACAGGACCCGTCGATCGACCCGGCCGCTCCGATAACTTTCATCTCGCAATGGAGCATCATCCTTCGGACGGTTCATCCCCCCCGGGGGAACACACGAGTAAGATAAATGTAGATTATAGGTATATACATTGCTCAAGACAGGAAAGGAGCGAGGGCAAATGAGGAAAGGTTGTATCCCCGGACAGGTCGACCGATGTCAACTGTCCGACGAATGACAACGGATGGCGACGGATTTCCCACGGATAGAAGAATTCTTATATATTTGTCCAATGATATCATGTAAAATCGGAAAGGAGTGGAGATGTCCGATGTTTGATGGAAAGGTGTCGAACGACTGCCCTGGGGACGAGCGCCCTCGCGACCCCACCGGAGAGACCACCCCACCATTCCAACCCGAGGCGGTCCGATGAAGGACTGGATATCCCTCGACAAGGGAAGGGCCTTCGTGGTCCTGTTGGTGATAGTGGCACTTGTCGTCGGGACCACCCTCGGCCCCGAGAGCGACACCTACGGCGCGGGCGCCCCCTCGTCCAAGACGCTCCAGTCCCTCAGGGTCTCGGAGCCGCCTGTTATGGACGGCATCGGCGACGATGCCGTGTGGAACGATGCCATCGAGGTGTTCGTGACCGTGAAGGGGGGCAGCGCCAACGGTGACGTCATGCTCAAGTCCGTGTACACCGACACCGACATCTACCTCTATGCAGAGTGGGAGGACCCCACCATGAGCATCACACGGGGCCAGGGAGCCTGGGAGTACCGACCCGTCGACGAGAACACGTTGAGGTCGGCAAGGACCAGCACTCCCCCCGTCATCGACGGGGACGCCTCGGACAAGGTCTGGGAGACCGCGCTTCCCCTCGAGATCAACCTTGAGTTCGGGAACAACCCGGGGGACATCACCCTCCGTTCGCTCCACAACGACACCCACATGTTCACCCAAGCCCAATGGAACGATCCCACCTTCAGCATGTCGCGGAACTCGTGGGAATGGAACGATGGCTCCGGTTCCTGGGACACGCTGGAGGGGCTGGAGGACATGGTCAACCTGATGTGGGACATGGACACCGTGGGCTTCGACACCGTGGGTTGCCAGGTGAAGTGCCACATCGGGAAGGACTGGTCGTACCTGGACGTGCCCGGGGACGTCTCCGACCTTTGGCACATCATGGCCAGCAGGTCGATGCCCGCCACCGAGGCCAATCAGATCTCGAGCCCGACCGTGGTCGATTTCGAGGCCACGTCGGGCGAGTTCCAGCTTCTCGGATACGCGGACGACACCAACGTGGTGTACGATCCCGCCGAGGGACAGTTCCCCACGGGTGGCCGGACCGGTGACGAGGGGACGGCCCCGTATGCCCTCAACACCAACGCATCGGGCGAGTCCCCGATGTACCTGGAACGGGCGCCCTCTGACTGGCTGGACGCGATGGTCCTCCAGCAGGAGGAGGTGGACGGTGGCGAGACCGTCGTGGCCGACCCGTCCGACCCCGGCTTCTCCGCATCGGATGTTGCCGACGCATGGGCAGAATACGTCGCCCTGGACGCCGTCGTTCCCATGAGCATCGTCACGCCCCCCTCGGATTCTCGGGCGGATATCGAGTCCGGCTCATCATGGAAGGACGGACGATGGACCGTTGAGACCGTGAGGCCGCTGGTGACTGGCTTCGAGGACGACGTTCAGTTCGACGATCTGGCCAAGACCTACTACTTCGGCGTCAGCACCATGAACAACACGGCCGGCAAGGGCCATAACTACGTGACCCGCCCGCTGAAACTGGACTTCCAGAACGACTTCATGCACCTCGAGGAGGGCTCCGAGGACAGGATAGCCCTCCTTTGGGAGATCACCCCCATAGAGGGCTTCGCTGCCGCGGGTTGCTTCGTCAAGTGCCATCCCGAGCACGGTACCGCGGGCGCCTTCCTGGAGAACGAGGGCGAGCTTGGCGACATGTGGCACATGAAGTCCGCCCGTTCATTGCCCTCCACGGGCTCCTCACAGGCGGATGACCCGAACATCGACGAGAACCACCAGGCGACAAGCGGGACCTTCTCCTTCCACGGATTCGAGGACGACAAGCTGCTGACCTACGACGAGGTCCCCCACGTGGGCGACGGCGGTCGCCATGGTGACGAGGGCTCCTCCTCGTGGTTCGCCAACAAGAACCCGGACGGGACCAAACCCCTCTACGTGGAGCGGGCACCGGAGGACTATGTGGACGCCATGGTGCTCACCGAGGATGAGATAGAGGCCGGTGAGGCCCTCGAGGTCGCCACGGCGAAGGCGACCGACCTGGCCGACGCTGCCTTCATCTACGACCTCTTCGGTGCCATCATCCCGGAGAACGTTCTCCGGGACCCGGAGGGCAGCAGAGGTGACCTGGAACAGGCTGCGGTCTGGTCAGATGGCATATGGTCAACCGAGATCCGACGTGCCCTTGTGACCGACAACGAGGACGATGTGCAGTTCGACGACTTCGCGAAGAGTTACCGTTTCTCAGTGGCCTTGATGGACAACTCGGGTGGCGAAGACCACAGCACCCCGGGGACCGATACCCTCCTGCTCAGCCTGTACGTGCCTGCTGTCGCCTACAAGATCGAGGTGGGACCGATCGAGGACAGCAGCGGTGAGCCCATCGAGGATGCCCGGGTGGTCCTCCAGAGGAACCTTGGACTCGCCTTGGAAGGGAACACCTCGGCCAATGGTACGTTCTCGATCATCGTTCCACCGGAATGGACCGATAGCACTATCTTCACCAACGTCACCAAGGATGGGTTCCAGGACCTGTCATTCGCCGGGACCATCGACGACGTGGGCAGTTTCTCCCCGATGGACGGGACGTACCCTCCTATGCTGAAAGAGGGGGAGAGCATCGGTGAGGAGACAACACCTGGACCGGCCTTCGCGATCACATTGCTCGCGATGCTGGGAGCCCTGGTCGTGACCTCTCTCGTCCGTCGAAGCTCTCGGTGACGGCCCCCGGGGACAATGAATATAAACGATGGTGTCAGATTCACTCAGGTCATCGGAGACCGGGATCGGACGCACAGGGCGTTAAGAAGTTGGACGAATGTGGGGTGATTCAAGGAAACACTTGAGGTTCGTCTTGGTGAGGCCCTACAATCCCGGCCATTCATAATGTTGAAATACCGATATCTAGATACGTGAGAATGGGATTAGAGGTCCGGTCGAACCTCGATAATGGAGAAGGGATGAATATGGAACCCGATGTGGAGGGTCGAAGCCATGGGCCCGTGGAGGAGAGGATCACCCGTTCCCCCCCGGAGCAGGGCCGTTGGTACATACGGGAACGCACCTTGCATATGACCGTGGGGGTACTCATAATGGCCCTGGCCCTTACGGTGATGATATCCCTCAGCATCATGGGAGCCGACACGGACGACGTGGAGACCCGGAGCACCCGTGGACCCACGGACAACTCGTACATGGACCAGGCCTCGTACAACGGCTCCACCGAGTGTGGGACCTGCCACGTGGCGGCCCACACCGAGTGGAAGAACTCCTTCCATCCCAAGAAGATGAGGGTGGCCGACGACAGTACCGTCGAGGGCGAATGGAACACAGACCTGGTCATCGAGGTCGTGCCAGGCGTGACGGTGACAGCCCGCCTCACGGAGGACAATGGTGAGTACTCGGTCGACCTGGACAAGGCCGGGACCGACGTCCACGTGATCGACTTCGTCCTTGGTGGCGTTGGATGGGAGCAGCGTTTCATGACCCAGATTGGCCAGAGCCACTACATCCTCCCGATCCAGTGGAACCTGGCCACCGAGGAGTGGGTCGCATACGAACCCCAGGATTGGTACGACACCTCCAGCGGCGAGCCCAAGTCGGTGGCCAAGGACAGGTCCTGGGACCTCAGGTGCGCCGGTTGCCATGTAACGGGTGCACAGATCGAGTACAACGACACCAGCGAGGAGTGGGTCGCATCCTACGAGGAGCTGGGGATCGGATGCGAGGCCTGCCATGGTCCCGGAAGCATGCACATAGACCCACCAGATGGCGGCTCCAGGAAGGACTTCATATGGTCATCCGTGGACTCCACCCTCTGCGGCTCCTGCCACAACAGGGGAGAGAGCGTCGGCATGGTGGGTGGCGAGCACACCGGTTATCCCCTCGATGAGATGGGCGATCAATACAAGCCGGGCGACGACCTGGACCTATTCTTCACCTCGATCGGCATCTATTACCCTGACGGTCGGACCTCCAGGGTCCATCGCCAGCAGTACCCGGACTACACCGGTCACCCCCATTCGGATTCCCTCTCGACCATCAAGGAGAGCGACCGGGGCTCGGCGACCTGTCTCAAGTGCCACTCGACGGATTACATGCTTGCCCCCTCCGAGGACAAGCCGACCCTGGAGACCGCGGAGTTCAACATCGAGTGCGTCGCGTGCCACGGGCCCCACGGTACCACCAACGACCACGACCTGCGCATCGACAGGGAGCAGGTGTGCTCCCAGTGCCACAGGACCTTCGATACCCTTCCGGGCCAGATCGTCCACCACCCGCAGACCGAGATGGTGGAGGGCATCATCCAGATCGACGAGATCGAGGGATCCCCATGGATGGATGGCGACGCCGTTTGCGCAGACTGCCACATGCCCCTTGTGGCCACAAGCGCCGTGGATTTCGATATCGCCAGTCACTCCTTCTACTTCATAAGCCCCGAGAAGAGCATCGACCTGGACATGCCCAACTCATGCACCGTGGCCTGCCACGGTCCGGGTGGTGCGGGTTCCACGTTGACGGACGAGGAGGCCCTCCAGTTCATCAACGACTGGAGGGATGGGACGGTGGCGCTCCTCCCCGGGGCCGAGGACAGCGTCGAGGCTGCCTGGGAGGCTCTCGAGGCCGCCGAGGGTTACGGCTTCTCCGAGAAGTTCATCAGGGCGAACCTCGAC
>JAUVEQ010000006.1 GCA_030594725.1 Methanobacteriota archaeon | reverse complement strand
GGACAAGGAGGATGGGGGGTCGGTCCGAGCGCCGTCGGCCTCGAAGCATTGGAGGGCGGCCAATTGGCTGGAGCGGGAGGCCTGGGAGCTATCCGGTATGCCCTTCGAGGGCCACGATGACATGAGGCGCTTGCTTCTCCCCAGGTGGGGTGTGGGCCACCCCCTGAGACGGGACGGGGCCCGACAGCTCACCGTGGCCCCGGATGACGTTATGGTGACGCCGGGCGATGACGCGCCCACGGGAGAGTCCTGGACCCACGTGGACCTGCCATATCCATCCATGGGCGGTCGGATGGACCTTCAGGTCCGGACCACCGGGGGCAGTGTGACCAAGGCCCGGGTGTCCATCGGTCACATGCACCGCGGCGTCGAGGGCCTGGCCCAGGAACGACCGTACAGGGAGGTCATGCCCCTGGTCGCCAGGACGGCGGTCCGGTCCTCCGTCCACTGGCAGGTGGCCTACGCGGAGGCGGTCGAGCGTCTGTGCCACCAGGAGGTGCCACCCCGCGGGCGGGCCATCCGTGTGGCCCTGATGGAGATGGAGCGGATCGCGGACCACATGTTGGCATATGCCACGACCCTGGACCTCCTCGGATGCGTCGCCTCCGCGGCCAGGGTGTGGGCGGACCGGGAACTGGTGATGGACGCGTCCCAGGTCGTCACGGGACAGCGGCTCGTGCAGGATGCCATCGTGGTGGGGGGTGTGGCGCGGGACGCTCCCGATCCCTGGTCGGAACGCATCACCCGCCTCTCACGCACCGTGCAGGCCGCCGTGAAGGAGTACGTGCAGGAGGCCGAGGACCTGGCGCCGTTCCGTCGATTGGAGGGACTGGCACCGGTGCATCTGGAGGACATGAGGGGCTGGGGGATGACCGGCCCCCTGGTGAGGGCGACCGGGATCGCGCGGGACGCCAGGGTGGACGGGAGGTGCCGTTCGTACCAGGACCACACGGTGCCCGTCCAGGTCAGGGAGTCGGGGGACGCGATGGCGCGCACGGAGTTGCGGTTGCTGGAGATGGCATCCTCGGCATTGACCCTCTCCCAGGTCGCCAGGTCTATGTCGGGTGGCCGTGTGCGGTCCTCCATGCCCGAGGTCGTCCCCAAGGGCCGAGGTCTGGGTGTGGTCGAGGGACCCCGGGGCGAGGTGCTCTGCTACGTGGTATCGGATGGCACCGACATTCCCCGGAGGATGCGCCTGCGGGGACCCGATTTTGCCCACGTGGCTGCCCTGGAGGACCTGCTCCTCGGGTGCCCTGAGAAGGACGTGGCCCTGGCGGTGGCCTCCGTGGACATCTGCGTCGGGGGGTGCGATCGGTGAGCGACCTATACCAGCTCTACCTCGACATCGTCCGGTGGTTCCTGGACGTGGTCCTCCTGGTGCTCGAGGGCCTGGGCATCGAGGAGGGCTATCTTCACGGGTTCGTCGAGTGGCTCAACGGGGATGCGGCGCTATGGCTCGCCGGCGGTCTGGCCGCTGTCTTCCTCATCATCTGGACACTGCTGGCGGCCGAGCTGGCCGCTTGGGTCGACCGTCGCGTGCGTGCCCGGGTGGAGGGCAGGCGTGGTCCCCGCCGTGTGGGTGCTTATGGAACCCTGCAGGGCATTGCGGACTGGTTCAAGCTGTTGCTCAAGAAGCGCCCCGGCGTCCCGTCGGCTGCCGGGACCGCCCTGTCATGGGCCATGGTGCTGGGTGCCCTCGCCCTGCTCCCGCTCAGCCCCTGGTTGAAGCTGGCGGACCCCGTGTGGGGCCTGGTAGTCGCCGCGGGATTGCTGGCGCTCGCCCCAGTGCCCATGGCGGCGATGGCACCCGCGGGTCGACGTCATGCCCAGGTCGCGGAGGCGACGGCCTCGGGCGCAGTCCTGCTCCTCTCCATCGCCTCGATGCTGCTGGTCGGTGGCACCTCGTCGGGGGTGGATATCGTGGAGTTCCAGGCCGAATGGGGCTGGGGCATCGTCCTCGCCCCCCTGGGGTTCTTGCTGTTCATGCTCGTCATGTTCTGGGAGTCCATTCGGCTATCCAGGGTCCGATCGACCTCGCGCGTCCCTGAGGGATGGCCCGGTCCCCATATGGCGATCGGGCGTTCGGCCGTCGCCGCCCGCTACCTCGCCCTGGGTATCCTGGGCGCCCTGGTCTTTCTGGGAGGTTGGTCCGGACCCGTTGCCGACGGGGCCTGGTGGACGTTGACCAAGGCCTACATCCTGTTGATCGTCGCATCGATGTTCGCGGCGGCGGTACCATTGACAACCCCCGAGGGGACCGCCCGGGCCGTTCGCAATCACTGGCTACCCCTCGCTTCCCTCAACCTGGTCGTTGTGGCGGCCATCATGGAGGTGATGGCATGAGGGGAAGGGGACCTCCAGCGCTCCGTCTCCTCGCCCTCGCGATGGGCCGTGAGGTCTCAACGGTGGATTGGCCCCTGGAGCGCCTCGCGGTGGAGGGGCCGGCATGTGGCGTGCCCGTGATCGACAGGGCCGCTTGCACCTCCTGCGGTGATTGCATCGGTCCATGTCCATCGGCATGCCTTCACATGCCAGAGGGCGGAGGGGTGCCGACGGTGGATGCGGGTCCCTGCGCGAGGTGTGGACTGTGCGTTACCGTCTGCGGGGAGGACGCCGTATCCCTCTCGGGTCCTCAGGAGCTGGTCACGTACACCAGGGAGGGCCTGGTGATGGACGGGAACCCGCCGGAGGAGATGGAGCTGGGACAGGCACCTTCCGGATTGTACAGGCTCGCCACTGCCTCTCCATCAGGCGGTCCTGTCTCGCCCGAGGACCTGCTGGAAAGAAGGTGTCGGTCGCTCAAGATCGACGGTAAGTGACCGAAGACAAGTGACCTGTGACCTGTGACCTGAGACCTTGGACCCACGGGGCTCAGGCCTGCCCGAGGCGCTCCAGGGCTGCCATCGCAACCTCCTGGGCAGCGCCCTCGCTGGCCAGCTTGCGCAGGGCTGCCAGGGCCCCCTCGCGGTCCTCGTCGCGGGTGGCGGCGTGGGCAAGCTGCTCCAGGGCGGCGACCGCCCTCGGTGAGCCCGTCTCGCCCATGGCCGATATGACGGCAGCCCGTCCGGTGACCTCCGTCTCGAACAGGGCCGATGATAGCTCCGCGGCCGCCAGGTCCGCGTCCAGCAGGAGGAGCGCTTCGGCGTTGGAGGCCACCAGGGCACCGTCCCTGGACCGCAGGGCCTCTGCCATTGGCTCTATGAGACCCCGCTCCAGGTCTGCGCCGACGGGGGTCCTCCGGATGTACCGAAGGAGCAATGCCCGGGTCTCCTCGTCGCTGGCCCCCCGCTCGGTCGCGGCATGGGCGGCCGCGTCCACGACGGCGGCCAGGTCCACCTCGCCGGCCTCGTCCCTGAACCATGCGGCAAGGGTCCCGTTGCGCATGCGGTCCGCAACCTCCGGGGCCTTCGCCCTCACCAGGAGGCGGATGGCGGATGACAGGTCCTTGGCGGGATAGCCGTCCGAGAACTTGAGGGGTGACCTGGGTGGTCTTCGTCGGTGCTCTGGACCGGCCGCCTCCAACGCGTACCTCTCCAGCAGGGATCGGTCCACCTTCATGAGAAGCGCTTCCCTCGACGGCGTTGGAGGAATGTAGCGTTGGCCCGCTGGAGGCCGTCGCAACTTGCCCGGTACGGACCGGCTCCTCACCTCCGAGGCGATGGGTACGATCCTGTCGGTGAGGGTCCGGTGACCCGAGACCTCCTTCGCCATCGCGACCGGGTCGTCACGGAACGGCCCCGCAATCGCCTCACGTGACCTCCACCGGACCGCGGGCTCGGGCTTGCGCTTGAAGAGGCCGAACAGCCGCGGTGGCTCTGCCTTGGCCGACTCGAGGACGGGGGAGGCCTCCGCGGACCTCTGGAGGGAGGTCACGTCGGTGCCCAGGCCCTTGGCGGCCCGGGACAGGATCAACCAGCCCTGGTGATGCATCTTTCCCAGCTGCTTGGCGGGGGGGGCCTCCCTCGGCAGGGGCATGCCCGCCACGGACATGTCCACGGCCTGGAGCAATCTTGCCAGCCCCGCATCCAATCCAGGGTCCCCTTTGCGGGTCACTTGGCACCACCCCGCTGCTCGATGGATATCTCCTTGGGGTCAGGGACGACCTCGATGGGCAGGACGTACGAGTCAAGGCGGACCGTCGAAGGCACGTAGAGGACCAGGTTGACCGTCTCCCGTGTGCGTGCGGGAACGTGGAACGGGCCGACGAAGATTATGCCCTCGGCGCCACGCGCCTGGGGCTCCAGGACGGCCCAGGCCCCTGATGGAAGGGCCACGTTGAGACGGAGCTCCAGATCGATGGGGGAGTGGTTGTTCAGTTCAACCTCCAGTTCCGTCGCGTCACCCGAGTGGCCAACGGAGGGGCCGAAGGCGACCTCCAGGTCCCTGACCACGGCTGCATGGCTTGCCCGCTGCCGTGTGTTCACCATGCAGGCGTTGCGACGGATACGATGCCTGGCGATCACTTCCACCAGGGCGGCCAACTGGACCGACATGGAATGGAGGGCGACCCTGCCCTCCTCGATCAATTGGTCCGGCGATGCCCACGGATCGCCCTCCTGCCTCCGAGAATGGAGCTCGATCTCCGCCACTCCCGCAGCGGCCACCAGGGCCGTCATGGCTCCCAGGTCACGAACGCGAAGGCTGTCCTGTTCCCACGCCCGTGCGAACAGGTCCGCCAGACGCTCCAGGTGGTCGGAGGCCGCCCTGGCCGCAGCCGAGGCCTCCTTCGTGGCGTCCTTACCTCCCTTCGCCTTCTGGGCGGACACCATGTCCTTCCTGAGCTCGAGGACGATCTCCCTGCCATCGTCCGGTGGGGCATCCTGGTCGTAGAGCCACGCAGCCAAGGGTGCCAGTGGCCCGCTCCTGGGGCTGACGCCCCTCGCCCTCCGGTCCGGGTCAAGGGTCTTGGCAAGCTCCCGGGTGTCCTTGATGAGACCGGAAGCCGACCCCTCGCCGTGGGACAGGGAGTCCCCCAGGGCCCTCATGACGATGGCCTCGGCCATGGCCGCCTGGGCGCCAAGCTGCACCCCCTTCCTAAGGTCGGTGTACAGTTCCGCGTCGGCCCCGAGGGCCTCGTCCCAGAAGGCATCGTCCATCGGGACCCCATCGTCAACACCCACCACCTGGTCACCACGGGCGTACAGGCGGGAGCCACTGGACAGCTCAACGATCGTCAGGTCGCCCGTGTCGACGGTCTTCAGCACCCTCTCGCCGGGGAACATGCAGTCGCCAAGTTTGGTCGGGTCCGGCGGGGCCTTCACGACCCTGGGATCGATCTGCACCCTCTTGCGGACGGCCACCGCCCCGGGGATGCGCAGGAGCTCATCCCCATCCAGGTCCCGGACGACCAGGGCGAACCGGGTGGAGGTCTGGGTCTGGGCCTCGCCATCCCCCTCACCGCCCCTCTCGGGCCCCGATGGGGGCCGTGGCACTTCCACGGTGACGCTTGCCTCCCTGATCCCGCTATCGATGCTCCCCGACCAGCGGGCCTCGCTGGCCTCGCCCTCCTCGCCTTCCAGGGACACCGAGACGGTGGTATCGGAACCTGGCCTCGAGCCCGAGTCCGTCAGTTGCATGGACACGTCCACCCTCTCGCCCACGGCGGCCCATGGCCTGGCCGGGACCGCGCCTACAACGTGTACCTGATTGTGGGGCCTGACGTCGAGGACCACCACGGGCGGGTCCGCGCCGTCGGCCCGTTCGGCCCTGGCCCTTGTCCGGACCATCCATCGACCGTGGCGTTCCGGGGCCTGGATCGACCACTCCACCTGCTGGGTCTCCCCGGGGGCCAGGGGGATGTCCCGTTCCTCGAGGGGGACGAGGTTGCCTCCCGATTCGGGGACCAGCTCACCACCCACGCGGACCAGCAGGTCCTCCCTGCCGATGTTCTCGGCCATCGTTCGGATGGTGAGGTCGTCTCCCGGGGCCAGGAGGGAGGGTTCCAAGGTGGGCCTGATGGCGTCGATACCCCTCTGGGGGACCAGGATGAGCACCCTTCGCGTTCGCTTCCTCGCGGTGCCTTCCTGGGAGGAGAACTCGATGTCGGCGTTGTACCGCCCCTCGGGCACCCCCCTGGGAAGGCGGACGTGCCAGACCTGCTCCCGCTCCCCCGCCACGGAGCTGCGTTCCCTTGGTAGCTTGATGGCGTGCTCGTCCGAGCCGTCCCATTCCTCGGGCACGAGGCGGCCACGCACGTGACCACGGACGCGGGCCTGCCCCTCGAAGGCAAGGGGGACGGCCACGTCCACCGGGTCGCCAGGAGAGACACGTTCGGGCAGGGCCCTTACCTGGCCTATCCGGACCCAGTGGCGCTTCACCTCCAGGGCCGCCTCCGCCTCGAAGTGCTCCCGGTCCTCGTCGGAGTAGACCACCTGGAGGTAGTACATGCCCAGCTCCACCTCCTCGGCCGCCGCTGCGGGTATGGTCACGGTGGCCCCATCGGGTCCGATGTCGACCTGGGGTGTGTCGACCATGACGTCCTCGGGTGGGGATACCTTGACCTCGATGGAACCCGGGGCACCGCCCTCGGGGAACTTGAGCTCCACCGACACCTGGAACTCATCCCCTGGGTGGATCTCCTCTGGTTCGGCCCAGACGGTGCCCTCAGCCACGTGGCCATCCGGGACATCCCTGGCCCGGAGCCTTACCTGGAAGAGATTGAGCAACATCTGGGTCCACCGCCTTTCCGGAGATGGGCGATTGGATAGAAAAGGATTGGGTCAGGACCGGGGTTCAGTCCTCGGGAAGGGGCGCCTCGACGACCTCCTCCGCACCGCCCTCGTCGTCCACACGCACTTCCCGCTTGATGATGAAGCTGCCCCTGTAGTTGCAATCGTGGCACACGTAGGACCCGCTGGGAACGTAGGCTAACCAGTAGCCTATGTTGGTCCCACCGCAATCAGGACAGACCAGGGCGGTCACCTTCTTGTCCTTGTCCTTGGTGGGGACCCTCTTCGCCAGCTTCACGAGGAGCCCTCCTCCTTCTCTTCCTCGTCGAGGACCACGTCCTTCTCGATGGCGACCATGCCCTGGTACCCGCAGTCATGGCACTCGTAGGAGTAGGTGAGGAAGGCGTCGCTCAGACCGTACACGACGTTGGTACCCTGGCACTGGGGGCAGATGTACACCTTGTGGCCTTGGCTTCCCTTGCCCTTATCCTTGTCGTCCTTTCGGAACAACCTCATGACGGACCACCAGATACTAGAATAAATGGGGCGTGAGGTTATTGAAGGTTGGGACCCCGCTAGAGCTCCTCCACCACCTCGTTGTCCTTCATGACGACCTTCCGCTCCAGTACGAAGGTGCCCCTGTAGTGGCAGTCCGCGCAGTGGTACTTCTGGCCCGTTATCATTCCCGCCTCGTAGCTGAGGTTCGTCCCACCGCAGTCTGGACAGAATAGGGTGGTCACCACTTCCTTCTTCTTGCCTCTCTCAATCTTCTGCTTGATCTTCATGGGTTTCCCTCGTCAGGTCTATCAACCCTCTCTGGGCCAGCAACTGGATGAAGCCCACGACCCGCTTGAGGACGGGCTCCATCTCCTCCTTGTACGCTTCGTCCACGGCGGTGCAGATGATGGCGATGTCGTTCGTGCCATCACACAGCTGCCAGATGAACGAGCCTGGGCCGTCAAGGGGCCTCCTTAGTTCGGTCACGGGCCGTACGAGGATCCCCAGGGCCTGCTCGAAGTTCGTGAACGTTTTCGGGTAGACGAGGGTGACCAGTCCGGTCTCCTCGTCAAGTTCCCACTCCACCATGGGGTTCCTTCTGGGTCGCAGGGTGACCATGTGGCGCACGTCGTCCGGTAGGTCGTTCACGGACATCGGGGTCGGTGGACGCTGGAGCGTGTCAGCGTCCTCAGGCGGCGCGTCCTCCCATGGCATCCGTTTGACCATCTTGCTCAGATCATCACCCCAGGGAGACGTAGAAGATGAAGGAGATCATGAACACGATGCTGAGCACGGCGGCCAGACGCACTCTCGGCAGCGAACGGGTGACCTCCATCGAATGTAAGAGGAACGCTCCCGAGCCGACCAGGCCGAGTATCAGTGCCAGTCCTACCAGGTCTACCACGGCCAGCCCCATTGACGCGCTATCTCAAAACATTTGCGGGGGAATTGGCTGCGAGGTGGGCTCCTTCTCGGCCTCATCGTCTTCCTTGCCCGAGGTCTACCCCTCCCCGTCCGGACCATCCCCCACACCAGTGTCGTCCAGCATCCCACGGGCCTTGTCGATGTGCTCGTTGGCGGCGGAGGTTGAACGGCTCTCCACATGCTCGGTGGCCTTCTCCAGCTGTGCGGCGATGGGCTGGTGCTTCTCGTGGCCCTTCGAGAGTCCCCCGAAGCGCCGTTTCAGGTCAGCGAGCTCCCGCTTGGCCCTCTTCAGAATGCCGCTCTCGATGGCCTGCTCGCAGTGGGGGCACTCGTCGTCGGTCTCGCCGACCTCCCCCTTGCAGTGCTCGCAGAAGTAGAGGTCAAGGTCGAATGGCTCGAGGGTGTCCAGGAGGTAGTCACGGCTACGCTCTGCGTAAAAGACCGCCTTCTCGTACTTCCCCGACTTCAAGAAGGACTTGGACAGCTTGAGCAGGTTCGATGCCTTGGTAACGTCCAGGTCCAGGTCCTTGGCCATGATTATCAGTTCGTCGTTCAGGACCATGAGGGCGAGGCACTTCTCGTGCTCTCGAACGGCAACCTCCATCAGCTCCTGGGCGTTGGCGAGGTACGCATCGACCTCGTCGAAGTTCTTGACGTGGAGCTCGGTCTTGGCACGTTCAAGCTCCTCCTCGGCCTTGGCCAGGATGTATCCCTCGCCCTGGAGGTCCCGGAGCTGCTTCTCCACGTTATCGATGGCCTCGTTCGAACCGCAGAAGGCGCAGGAGCCATCCTCGGACATGATCGTGCCGCATTCGGGACACGGCATGCGGTCCGGGGCAGCGGCCACCCTCGGCCCCCCGCCCTTGTCCTTCCCGGGACTCGCCACCATGCGGTCCTGTCTGACCACCTTCGGTTTGGACCGTGGCGCGGCCTCTGCCTGCCGGTCCGCCAGGCTTGCCTCCGTTACGATCTCGGAGGACCCTCCCGCCATCTCCGCATAGGTCTTCGGGTCCTTCTTCCCCTTGCCCTCCCTGTGACCCTTGAGGATGCTCCAGTAGGCCAAGACCGCAACTGCGGAGATCGCCAGGACGATGACGATGGCGTAGAAGTAGATCGAGGTGTCGAACTCCTCGTCCAGCTCCTCGACGGCCCTGATGTCGGTCCTTTGGGTGACCCATTCATCCTCGTCGTCGGTGACGAACAGGGTCACGTTGTAGGTCTTGAGCTCTTTGAACTTGTACTTGAACGACGCCTCGTTCGAGGCCAGGTCCCCGTCTATCCTCCACTCGTACTCCAGCTGGCCCCCGTCCGGGTCGTAGTAATTGGCCTCCAGTAGATGGTCCGAGTTCACCAGGGCGGTCGCGGTGGAGGTGATCCTTCCCACGGGCTTGCCAGAGATTATGTTTACCCTGGTGGTGTCGTTGTCGGTCACCAGTTCCTGGTCGTCCACGTTGTACTGGGTCACCCTGAAGGTGGAATTGTACACGCCCACGTCCCAGAACTTGTACGTGGCCATGCCGGTCTTGGTGGAATTCCAGTCGTACTCACCGTCACCGTCGAAATCCCACTCGAACAGTATGATCCTCTGGGATTCGTCCGGGGTCCCGAAACCCTCGAACACCACTGGCCTGCCAGTGTAATCCTCGATCTCGGGGCCCGCATCGGCCAGGGGGGCTGCCGCGACCAGGGTCGGGGCCAGGGCCAGGGCCAGGGCGAAGGCTACCACGACGAGGACCAAGGTGAAGGTGCGGACGACGTGGGGCCGGCCGCTTGGCATCCCATCCTTGGGGTCGTTCGTTCGGCCCTCTGGCTGCACGTTCTACAAATGGCCATTGCGCCAGAAAAAGGTTTGGTATGGATAGGCCTGCCAGAGAAACGGGCAAAAGGAGTCAGAAGCAGCGGGTGGCACGATGAGGTGGGGGGGGGGGGGAGGCGGTTTTGATGTTAGGGAGTCAGAAACAACTTACTAACAATTGATGCCATCCCGCTGCTTCTTACATACTATTCTTTGTACTAAATCATATTTAATTTTTGCCGAACAGGGTTTGCCTTTTCGGATTCCTCAGATCAGTGTCCAAACCCCATGAAAACAAAGACATGTCAACCAGGGAGTTCACAAAACATTACAGATGGGGGTGGAATCATGCATTCATGCCCATTATGTCCCATGGTATTCATGCTCGTGACTGGAAAATCCACTGGAACAGCTGGGAAACTTAATTTATCCCTTGGTCAATACATGCCTCGGTAGGCATGACAGAGACAAAGGAACTTATCAAGAAGATTTGCCTGTTGGGGGATGCTGCTGTTGGAAAGACCTCTCTGATACGCCGATACGTCTACAGCAGCTTCGACGACAAGTACATCACTACCATCGGAACCAAAGTGACCAAGAAGTCGTTGGTCTTCAAGCATCCTTCCCAGGACATGAAGGTGAGGATCTCACTCCTCATCTGGGACATCCTTGGTCAGAAGGAGTACTCGAGACTGCATCCCGTCTACTACCAGGGCGCCGAAGGCGGCCTCGTCGTGGCCGATGCCACCAGGCCGGCGACCATCAAGAGCCTGGAGGAATGGGCCACCGGTTTCCAAAAGACGGTTGGCAGCGTCCCGCTGGTCCTCCTGATAAACAAGGTGGACCTCATCGACAAGAGCACCTTCGACCTCTCCGAGGCGGAGCGCATCGCTAAGAAGTACAACGCGCATCTGTACTTCACCTCTGCAAAGACTGGCGAGAATGTGGAGAAGTCGTTCCTCGAGCTGGGGAACACACTCTGCTATAGCTTCTTCAAGAAGATCAATGCGATATAGGGGGTCATCGGCATGGAAGAGGATCTGATTGTACTCGAGGAGGAGGGGGAGGAGGACCCTCTCCAGATGGCTTTCTTCATCATGCCTGGGCACGCCCTCAAGAGCCTCAGGGACGAGATCGAGATCCAGGGCGGTGATGCCCTCGCCAACGACATGCTGTACCGTTACGGCATCCGCTGCGGCGAGGGTATGGTCACCAGGATGGGCATGAGGTGCGAGACCATGGAGGAGATGGCCGAGACCATACCCCCCCTGTGGGCCGGGATCGGTCTCGGTCGGATAACCGTGGAGGAGGTCAGCGACGAGCACATCAAGGTCAGGTTCCACGAGTCGGTCGAGAGCCTGGCCCTGGGCAAACCCAAGGAGCCCAAGTGTCATTTCACTCGCGGTTACCTCAACGGCATGGCCGTTGGCCTCAGCCAGTTGGAGACCAACGTTGACGAGATCCAATGCTCACAGGACTGGTCCGAGACCTGTTTCATCATCACCTTGGGGACCGAGTACTTCACCCCCGTGCAGGAGGAGACCGCCAAGGTCCCTGATGTGGCAGCCAAGGAAAAGCCCGAGTCGAGACTGGAGAGGGGCGTTGCCTACCTTGTGGAGGCCGAGGATGCCGACGGAGCCTACAAACTGTTCGTGGACGAGCTGGCATCGGGCAACCAGGGTCTTTGCATCACCCGCGACTTCCCCACCAAGATCCGTCGTCAGTACGGTCTCACCAACACTCCGGTGCTGTGGCTGAGCAACGCCGAGCAGGAGTTCGCGGTGGAGCCCGTGCAGCTTGGCAAGCTGTACCACAAGATCGAGGACTTCTTGAAGAAGGCGGAGCATGCCACCGTGATGATATCGGGTCTGGAGTACCTCATCGTTCAGAACAACTACCATTCGGCATTGAAGTTCCTGCAGCTGGTGAGGGACCAGGTGGCGATCTACGACAGCGTGCTGATCGCGACCATCAGCCCGTCCACCCTCAGCGAGAAGGACCTGAAACTGATCGAACGTGAGATGGAGCCGCTCACACTGAATGGAGGCTGAACGATGGGCGTTGGAGCCGAACCGGATGAGTCCATTCAGGCGGCCTTCTTCATAATGCCGACCCAGATCCTCAAGAGCCTTCATGACGAGTTCGTGGAGCTGGCAGGCCTCGACGCGGCCCGCGCCATCCTCTTCAGGATAGGGTTCTCCAGCGGGGAGGCGGTGACGAGGAAGATCAACATCGAGGTGAACGGCGACCTGACCCTGCCCGAGACCCTGACGTCCCTGTGGATCGAGATGGGCCTGGGCCGCATTATCGTGACCGAGATGCCAGAGGGGCGTCTGCACGTGGAATGCGACGGTTCCACCGAGGCCCTCGCCTTGGGCCAGACGGGGACGAACTCATGTGACCTCACCAGAGGCTATCTGGCTGGTACGACCTCGGCCCTGACACGGAAGCGGTATCATTGCCAGGAGACCGACTGTGTCTCCGCTGGGAACACCATCTGCAACTTCGAGCTGACGGTTAGGGAAGGCTGACCGTCCGGCGAGGTGTCTCGAGGGACCATCGTGACCGCAACAAGAGCCTCTCTTGACGGGATCCTCGAGGGCCTCAGGGGGACCAACGGCGTCGTGGCATCCACCATCATCAGCCGGGAAGGTATCCCAGTGGCCTCCGATCTACCGGAGAGCGTCAACCTGGACGTCCTGGCCCTCCGGACCGCGTTCATGCAGGGCATCGGCGAGCTGGTGATGGAGTCCGTGGAGGACGAGGAGGCCAGAACGGTCATCATCGTGGCCACGCAACACTACATCCTCACCACTCCCATCGACGAGCGGAACATACTCGTGGTGGTCATCGACAGGTCCGTCGAGGTGGGCGGTATGCTGCTTGACGTGGCCAAGACCGCGGGAACCATACGCGGGGTCCTTGAGGACGGGTCCTGATCAGGGTGGTGGGAGCCCGACGCCCCAGTATGTCACACCGGCCGCCAGCATCATGTAAGGGTCGAAGGTCCTGCGAACGTCGACTATTGCCCGAGGCGGTGCCATTTCGGAAACGAGCTCCTCCGGTCCCAACAGCCGGTACTCCTCCCACTCGGTCTGGATGACGGCGGCATTGGCTTCTCTCAGGACCTCATCCAACCCCTCGCGGACATCGGGTCGTGCCAGCCCCTCCTCGCGGACCAGCTCGACGAAGTTATCCCCGGCCCGCGGGTCGTGGCACACGACGGTGGCGCCCTCTTCCAGGAGGAGCTTGTAGATGGGAAGCGCCCGTGTCTCCCTCACGTCGTCGGTATCCGGCTTGAACGCCAGGCCAAGGAGTGCCACCTGTTTTCCTTGAAGGTTCCCGTCAAGGGCCTTGCGGACCAGGTCGACCATGACGACTGGTTGCACCTCGTTCTGGTCCAGCGCAGCGGTCGGCAACAGCGCGGGGGCTCCCTGGGACCTGGAGAAGGCCACCAGCGCTCGCAGGTCCTTCGGGAAGCAGCTCCCGCCGAACCCAGCCCCCGCCCTCAGGAAGTGTGGTCCAAGCCGATGATCGAGGCCCACGCCCTCCAGGACCTGGTAACCGTCGGCATCGACAGACGAGGCCAGGTTCGCCACCTCGTTGGCGAAGGCCACCTTGATGGCCAGAAGCGAGTTGGAGGCCAGCTTGATCAGTTCGGCCCCCTCGAGTGAGGTGACGAGGAGTGGGCGGTCGAAGGGCGCGTAAAGGTCTTCCAGGAGGTCCCTGGCAGTCCTGTCCCCCTCCATGACCCCGAGAACGATGCGGTCGGGCGCCAGCGCGTCGGCCAGGGCGGACCCCTCCCTCAGGAACTCCGGATTGGAGGCCAGGGAGAACCCTGCTGGGGCCTCCTTGCCCGAGGCGTTGGCGATGGCCGGCAGGACCACGGACCGATTGGCGGTGGGGGTGACGGTGCTCTTGGTCACCACGAGATGATGCCTGTCCAGGCCGGCGATGGCCTCACCTACCGAGCGGGCGGCGGCTCCAAGATGGCCAAGGTCGTAGGAACCGTCCGCAGAGGACGGCGTGCCCACGCAGAGGAACGTGATCTCCGTGTCCGCCACAGCCTTCGCGGTGTCCGTGGTGGCATCGAGGAGGCCCGAGCCCAGGTGTTTGGCAAGGGCCTCGGCCACACCCGGCTCGTAGAAGGGCGCCTTCCCCCGGGAGACGGAGTCGACCCTGTCGGGGATGATGTCCACGCAGGTGACACGATGTCCGTGGTGGCAGAAGGCCAGGGCGGTGACCAGGCCAACGTACCCCGTTCCCACTACCGATAGATGTGTGGTATCTGACGACCCGAGGGGTCCTGTTCGAGGATCTGGAAGGGGCAAAGGCTCGCCCCCTGGCTCACTCCTCCTCGGAGCTCTCGATATCCTCTTCGGCCTCTGATTTCTTGCGGGCCTTTGATTTCTCATCTTCCGCGGTGACTTCCTTCTCCGATTTCAGCTCGAAATCCGCGGCGACATCCTTATCGGACCTCAGGCCGAAGTCGGTCGTCTCCCGCTTGGGCTGCTCCGTCGTCAGGTAGACAGGCCCCGTGGACGAGATCATCTCGGGAGCGTCACCTTGTATGATCGGAGGCGCTTCGAAGGTCGTTGGGACCTCGGTCTCGGCGGGTGCCTCCGATGGTGGTGCCTCTGCGGGTGCCTCTGCGGGTACCTCTGCGGGTACCTCTGCGGGTGTCTCCGCGGGTGGTGCCTTCGGGGGCGCTTGCGGCGGTGGGCCTCCGGGCGCTCCAGCGGGGCGCTGGGGTGGCGGGCCGCCGGGTGCTCCCGGTGGTCGCTGGGGCTGGGGTGCTCCCACGGGCCTGGTCTGGACGGGCGCTCCGCCTGGGACCGGGGTCGGGCCGGGGCCCGGAGCGGGTGCGGGGCCGGGACCTCCGGGCGGTCCGCCCGGGGCTGGCTGCGGGTACTGGGGTGCCATCTGGGCCTGCTGGGAAGCGCGGACCGTGGCGTCCTCGGGATTGTCCAAGAAGCTCCTGAGGGAACTTACGGCCTGGTCCTTCTGGACCTTGGTCTGGTCGATGGCCTGTTTCTGCTGCTTCTGGCTCTGCTGCACCTCGAGGAACTTGTTGCCCACGATGAACAGCACCAGGATCGCGACGACGACCACGATCAGGAAGTAGACGAAGAAGGGGATGTCGACCCACCAATTCCCGTGGTCAATGTCCTCGACCACGATGTCAACGGTGGCCATTCCGGAGAGGGACGCGAAACCGCCTCCTGTCTGGTAGCCGTTGTCGATGACGACATAGTAGTCCGCGTCCTCATCGGCGGTGAACGCGATCAGGTGCAGGTAATCCAGCTCCTCGTGGGACAGGCTACCCCTCCAGGTGCCGCCCACGCCAAGCTCGTAGTCCAAGAATGCGTTCTCCGAGGTGAAGATCAGCACAGAGACCGGTGGAGATGGCGGGCTGGTGGAAACGAGGACCTCGATTATGATGTCGTGATTCTTTTTGACGGGGAGCTTGTAGGCGATGTAACCCTCCTCCCGGATCTCCTTTGCCTTGTGGGAGATCATGCCGTCCTTGATGGGATAGAGCTTTCCCATCTCTCCCGGCTTCTCGATAACGTTGAGGAAGATGGTGAACACCGAGTAATCGTTGTCTGGGTCGGTGACCCGCACCTTCACCTGGTAACCGCGCACCGACCCGTAGACGTGGCGTACGGGTGCAGGATCGTCGCTGGACTCACCATCACCGAACTCCCAGTGCCACCTCAGAAGGTGGGGGGGGGCGTTGTCGTCGGTGGCATCGCCGTAGAAGATGTGCTCGACATCCTTGAACGCTGACTCGGTGGCGTTGACGTTGATAGTAGGTGGCTCGTTCGCCTCGACGGTCACCTGAAGGGTGTCCTTGACGGTGTTGTGGCCGTCCTCCACCGTGAGGGTCACGATGTACACACCGGGGAGGTGATAGGTCCACTCGGTGAACCTCTCGTTGCTCTCGGCATCGTTGTCGAAGATGGGTGGATCGTCCAGGTCGATGTTCTTCTTGTTGTCGAAATCCCACGAGAAGGTGTAGGTTCGCTCAGGGTCAAGTGGATTGGGCTTGATGATCTCTGCATCGTTGAACTCCAGAGGGGTGTTAACGCGGACGGTCTTGTCCTGACCGGCGAATATCTCCAGCTCGTCAGCGGCCGAGACCTCGCTCGCGACCACGAGGGTAACCCCCAGGATAAGGAGTAGTATCAGTAGGTATTTCTTGCGTATCATCTTACAGTGTCCCCCGAATCGGTTGAGTGCTGGCTCAGGACCAGCAGTTTGAACCCACATCGTTGGTTATTAATCTTTCGGATTGGTTGAGGCCCTCGCCCACAAACGTTAAAGGAGGGCCAGTCATTAGACGTGCTCGGAGGGGAAAATCGTCCCAAGAGGTAGTTACGACGACCAGAGGAGGCTCCTAGTGGAGCACCTGGAGCGTTCGGGATACGTCCGCTCCGATCCGGTCCGTCACGCGATGCTGTCCGTGAGACGTGAGCTGTTCGTTCCCGAGAGCGTCGAACGGGCGGCCTACGCTGACCATCCCCTGGATATCGGCCACCACCAGACGATCTCCGCACCCCACATGGTGGCCATAATGGTGGAGGCCATGCGTTGCAGGGAGGGCCATCGGGTGCTGGAAGTGGGTGGAGGTTTGGGCTACCATGCCGCGGTGATCGCCCACGTGGTCGGACCCACTGGCCATGTCTTCACCGTGGAACGTATCGAGGCCCTTGCCCGACGGGCCCGGGACAACCTGGAGGCGGCGGGTCTCACCGACAGGGTGACCGTTGTGGTTGGGGATGGCTCGTGCGGTTGGCCCGAGCACGCCCCTTACGACCGGATCTCGGTGGCATGCGCCGCTCCCCGCGTGTCCGAGACAATGTTGGACAACCTCTCCGAGAACGGCATGCTGCTCATTCCCGTGGGGGGTCCCTACGTGCAGGAACTGACGCGGGTGACAAGGAAAGGGAACCGCACAACAATGGAGCGTATGGGCGGTTGCGTCTTCGTACCCCTCGTGGGCAAGTGCGGCCAATGAGGGTAGCTGGCGTCCCCGGTTGCAAGATCGATGATCACGTGAGCCTGGGCTCGGGCAAGTGAAAAATATAAGAAAAAAGGGGGGAGGGGGCGGGGGTCGAACCCCCGTCCCATCTAGTAGTCCATGTCGCCCATGCCAGGCATGCCACCAGGCATGCCGCCAGCACCGCCGCCTGCCTTGGCAGCGATCACATCATCGATGCGCAGGACCATGACCGCCGCCTCGGTGGCGGACTGGATGGCCTGGGTACCGACCCTCAGGGGCTCGATGACCTCGGCGTCCATCATGTTGACCACCTTGCCGGTGTGCACGTTGAGTCCGGCGTGCTTCTGGCCCTTCTTGTGGGCCTGACGCAGGTCCAGGATCGCATTGATCGAGTCCAGGCCAGCGTTCTCGGCCAGGGTCTTGGGGATGATCTCGATGGCGTTGGCGAAGGCGTCGATGGCCATCTGCTCGCGACCGCCGATGGTCGCGGCGTAGTCCCGGAGCTGGAGGGCGATCTCGATGGCGGAGGCACCGCCACCAGCGGAGATGCGTCCGTCCTCGATGGCCACGCCCACGACCGACAGTGCGTCGTGTAGGGACCGGTCCATCTCGTCGACGATATGCTCGGTGCCGCCCCGGAGCAGGATGGACACCGCGGAGGCCTTCTTGCAGCCGGTGACGAAGGTCATCTTGTCTTCGCCGATCTGGCGGAGCTCCACCTCGCCGGCGGAACCCAGCATGGACTTCTTGAGGTCGCTGAGGTCGGTGACGACCTCGGCGCCCGTGGCCTTGGCCAGCTTCTCCATGTCCGACTTCTTAACGCGGCGGACCGTGTAGATGTCGTTCTTGGCAAGGTAGTGCTGGGCCAGGTCGTCGATGCCCTTCTGACAGAACAACACGTTGGCGCCGGACTTGACGACGGAGTCGACCATGCCGCGCAGGGTCGCCTCCTCCTCGTCCAGGAAGGCCTGCAGCTGGGTGGGGTCGCGGATCTGGATCTTGGCGTCCACCTCGGTCTTCTTGATCTCCATGGACGAGTCCAACAGTGCGATCTTGGGCTTCTTGACGTGGTTGGGCATGCCCGAGTGAACGGGCTCCTTGTCCAGGATGACGCCCTCGATGAGCTCGGTGTCATCGATGGATCCGCCCTGCTTCTTGACGATCTGGACGTTGTCCACGTCGACCACGTACCTCTTGCCACGCTTCTCGGCCACGGCGAGGATTGCCTTCACCGAGGTGTCGGACAACAGGTCGCCCGCCGCATCCGCGATCTTGGAGCGCAGCGCGGTGGCAGCGATCTTCTTGAGCTTCTTGATATCCGTGTTCGAGATGTTCAAGGATATGTCGTTCAGGACGTCCACGGCCCTCTCGGATGCCATCCTGTAGCCGGCGGCGATCACGGTGGGGTGCACGTTGGAATCCAACAGAGCCTCCGCCTTCTTCAGCAGTTCGCCAGCGAGGACCACCGAGGTGGTGGTCCCATCGCCGCACTCGGCATCCTGGGTCTTCGCGACCTCCACCAGCATCTTGGCTGCGGGGTGCTCGACGTCGATCTCCTTGAGGATGGTCGCACCGTCGTTGGTGATGACCACGTCGCCCATGGAGTCCACGAGCATCTTGTCCATGCCGCGGGGGCCCAGGGTGCTGCGGATGGCGTCGGCGATGGCCTTGGCCGCCGCGATGTTGTTATGGTGCGCGCCCTTGCCCTTCTCACGGGTCGTTCCCTCCTTGAGGATGAGTATCGGGGTTTGTCCTCCCATCATTTTCAATTCCTCCTTTTTCTCCTTTGTTATCGTTCGTTCCTCACATCATGCCTGGAATGCCGCCCATGCCACCGCCGCCCTGTGCGGCCTGGGCCATCGCGGCCATCTCTCCCTGGGACATGCCCTTGGAGGCGATGACGTCGTCGATGCGCAGGATCATGATCGCCACGTCGGTGGCGCTGTCGATAGCCTGGGTGCCGACCCTCAGGGGCTCGAGGACCTCGAGCTTGAGCATGTCACCCACCTTGCCGGTCTTCAGGTTGATCCCCGCCGTCTTCTTCTTCTTGGAGTGGGCGGACCTGAGGTCGATGAGGGTGTCAATCGGGTCGTAACCCGCATTCTCGGCCAGGGACTTGGGCACGATCTCCACCGAGTCGGCGTAGGAGTCGATGGCCATCTGCTCGCGGCCTCCCACGGTGGAGGCGAACGATTTGAGGTGCTGGGCGATCTCCATGGCGGAGGCGCCGCCACCCACGATGTACTTGCCGTCCACTACCACGTCGGACACGACGCTCAGGGCGTCGTGCAGGGCTCGGTCGGCCTCGGCCACAACGTGCTCGGTGCCACCCCTGATCAGTACGGATACCGCCATGGGGTTCTTGCAGCCGGTGATGAAGGTGAGGGAGTCCTTGCCGAACTTCCTCTCCTCGATGATACCAGCAGAGCCCAGGTCCTTCTTGGACATGTCCTTGAGGTTGTTGACGATATCGGCCCCCGTGGCCTTGGATAGCTTCTCCAGGTCCGACTTCTTGACACGCGCGATGGCGAACATGCCGTTCTTGGAGAGGTAGTGCTGGGCCAGGTCGTCGATGCCCTTCTGGCAGAACACGGCGTTGGCGCCGGTCTCTTTGAGGGTATTGACCATGCCCTTCAGGGTCGCTTCCTCCTGGTCGAGGAAGTTCTTGAGGGCGAAGGGGTCGTCTATCTCTATCTTGGCGTCCACCTCGGTCTTCTTTATCTCCAGTGCCTGGTTTACCAGGGCGATCTTGGGATCCTCAAGATACTTGGGCATGCCCGTGTGGGCCGCCTCCTTGTCCACGATGATGCCCTCGATGAGCTCGGTGTCGCGGATGGAGCCACCCTGCTTCTTGACGATCTGGATGTTGTCGATGTCCGCCACGGTCCGGCCGCCCACATCGTCCACGATGGAGAGGACCGCATTCACGGCCAGGTCGGCCAGGAACTGCATGCCGCCGATGGTCTTGGACGCCATCGAGGTCATGGCGATCTTCTTGAGCAGCTTCTTGTCCTTCAGGTTCTTGAGGTCGATGGCGTTCTTGTTCAAGATCTTCTTGGCCTCGACGGACGCCATCCTGTAACCATTGGCAATGACGGTGGGGTGCACGTTGGACTCCAACAGTTCCTCCGCCTTCTTCAACAGCTCACCGGCGAGCACCACAGCGGTGGTGGTGCCGTCGCCGCATTCATTGTCTTGGGTCTTGGCCACTTCGACTATCATCTTCGCGGCGGGGTGCTCTACATCCACTTCCTTGAGGATGGTCACGCCGTCGTTGGTGATCGTTACATCACCCATCGAATCGACCAGCATCTTGTCCATGCCCTTCGGGCCCAGGGTGCTACGAACCGCGTCGGATATGGCCAGGGCTGCCTCTATGTTGTTGTATTGGGCGCCCTTTCCACGTTCGCGCGTCGTGCCTTCCTTGAGCACGATGATTGGGGTCTGTCCTCCCATCATGATTGAACCTCCATGCTAGTGGTAGCAATGGTTGCACTCTTGGTATACGTGAACTTCTATAAAAAACTATCTGTGTACAAGGGGCCGCGGACAGAGCCTTGCCAGTGTTCCCTCTAGGGCTCTCCGAGGAGAAGGGAGCGGTCGTCGAAGAGCAACCGGTTCCTGAGCAACTGGAAGAATATCTCCTCCACGGCCTTCTCGCGCATGTTGAAGCGCTCGGAGACGAGGGCGACGGACACTGTGCCCTGGTCGGTGATGAAGTAGAGCACCCTCCGTTGGTTGTAGTCGGGGGACAGCTGGGAGATCAAATCGTTGGCCTCTCCCATGAGCTGCTCCTTGGCCATGAGGAGCGCATCCCTGCGCCTTTCCAGGTCGGCAAGTTCCATGTTGACGTCCTTGAGGGTGATGGCCAGACCCCTCAGGCGCTCGTGGGGATCCTCCTCCTTCGCCAGGTTCCTGTACATCTCGTTGATGTACTCGTAGTCCTCGAGGGACTCGGGCTCCTCGTCGGGATCGTAAGTGCTCATCTTCGCATTGAACAGGTTGGGTCCGATGTCTATCCTGATGGACAGCTGCTTGGTGGCCGAGTAGGCCTTCCGGGGAGGGCCGCCGGCGTCGCTGGGTTCCTCCTGGCTCTCGACAAGACCGTGCTTCTCCAGGA
>JAUVEQ010000424.1 GCA_030594725.1 Methanobacteriota archaeon | reverse complement strand
CTGGAGCGTCAGGTGACCAACCAGGACAAGGAGCTGGACTTGCTGCGTATGCTCGTGCAGTCATTCGACAGGCTGGTCACCAGCTATGACACGGAGCTCGAATCGATGGGGCAGCAGCTCCGATTGACCTCGCCCGAGAAGACCAGTCCGGTCGACGCCGCCGCAGTCGAGGCCGAGAGGGAGAACCAGAAGGCCCAGAAGAAGCTGCAGAAGGAAGAGGCCAAGCGTATCAAGAAGTACATGAAGAGCCTGGAGAAGGCCGGCCAACCACCGACGTCACCAAGGTAGCTCCTGCCCCTCCCAGTCGTAGAAGCCACCGTTCATCTCGGGCGTCAGGCCGTCGATGACCTTCATCATGCCGACAACCGAATCCGCCACCGACACGGGCGCTTCGGGTCCCCCCATCGATGTCTTGACCCATCCGGGGTGGAGCATCACAGAGATCACGCCCATGCTCATGAGGTCGTGGGACATGATGCGACCCAGCATGTTGAGGGCCGTCTTGCTCGCCGAGTAGCTGTAGTACCCGCTGTCCCCGCGGAGCTCGATGGACCCCATCTTTGACGAGATGTGCACCACCTTGGGGTTGTCGGCCCACTCCATCATGGGAGCGAACCTCTGGGTGATCATGATGGGCGCCACCGAGTTGACGGCGAGGACATCCACGATGGCATCCGCCTCGAGATTGCCGAAGGACTTGTGGACGGCAGCGTCCCCGATGTCCACGCTGTTGTCCCCCATGCCCGCGTTGTTGATGAGCATGTCCAAGCTCTCGATGTGCTGGCTGACCTCATCGAAGCATGCATCGATGGAGGCCTGGTCCCGCACTTCCAGAAGGACCGGGATGAGCGCTTCGTTCCCCTCGTCGACCATCCGGGTCCGCAGCGAGAGCAATTCCTGGGACCGGTCCTTGTCGCGGTAGGTTGCGATGACGGTGTCGCCCCTGTACAGGTAGCGATTGGTGAACTCCCAGCCGATACCCTTGTTCGCCCCGGTGATCATGATGTTGGCCATCTCAACGCCTCACAAAGGCGACAGGTACGAGGCGCTATAAAGATTGCCCTTCTTTCACAGGTGCCTATCATCTTATCCGCTCGTTATCTGGGACAATGATTTTATGAAATCATTGCTAGCCCGTTATCAGGGCGGAATTACACGCCGTCTTGAGGGATGCCGATGGAATTCATCGAACGTGATGACGTGAAGCGGATGTTGGATGATAAAGAGGACTTCAAGCTGGTGTTCTGTCTCGGTGACGCCGAGTTCACCCTCAAACACATCCCCGGCTCGATATGCATCTCGGACCCCAAGAACGCGGAGGCGCACCTGCATCCTGAGGAGAACATCGTTGTCTACTGTGCAGGTCCCGATTGCCTTGCCAGCGCCATCGCCTACGAGATGATGGTGAAGAGCGGGTACACCCAGTCAGAAGGTACCTGGGTGGTATCTACGACTGGGAGGAGGCGGGTTATCCCCTCGAAGGTGAGTTGGTCTCCTGAGGGCTCATCAGTACGATGGGAGCAATTCACCTGATAGACAAGTAACTTGTCATCTATCCTCTTCAACTGTCGTTAGTATTCCGATCTGATGATCCAGGTTGGTCACCCTCATCATCCAACGATTCATCCTTCAGGTACGTTCCAAGAAGTATCGGGTTCACGAACAGATTGAGAACTATCGCCCATCCCACCAGAGATACGAAAAGGGCCTTATACTCGTAGTCCACGGGAAGGGAGAGGACAAGTGCCACAGCTATGCCACCCCTTACCCCACCGAAGGAGAGGACGTTCTTCCACGAGTTCTTTATGCGTTTTTTGAATAATCCGAGGAATCCCCATCCACCATAGACCACGATGAAACGTGATGCGAGGAGCACTCCGAAGGGTGCAAGGAAAAAGATGATAGTGCTCCCGGGAATGAACACCAGGAACAACGGTAGCCCGATGAAGAAGAAGAGCATCGCATTGGTCATTTGATCGAGGTACTCCCAGATGTGACGACTGAACTCGTTCCGTTTCATCCCCAGATTGCGGAAAGTCCTCCTGTAGATAAGGGCCGTGAACAGCACGGTTATCACTCCAGAGGCTGCAAGGATTCCCTCTGCAAGAGCGAAACCACCAACGGCAGCCGCTATCGTCAAGGTGACCTCAATGTAAGGAAGGCCACCCCAAGCCTGCACCAGCTTAGCTGTCCCCCACCCCAGGAAGGAACCGATGGCGATACCCGCACAGATCGCCCAAGCGAGCCAACCCAGGGCCCCCAACAATGACAAGGAGATCCCCGTGATGACCACCGCCGTGAGTAGGTTCACGGAGACCACTCCCGTGGCATCATTGAAGAGGGATTCACCCTCGATCTGTACATGAAGGCGATGCGGGATGGGGAACCTGGCAAAGATAGCCTCCACCACCACTGGGTCTGTGGCGGCCAAGATCGCACCGAAAAGGAGGGCATGAGCGATAGGTATTCCGAAGCCGAAGCCGATGGGCAATCCGATGACCACAATGGTAAGGATCACACCAATAGTGGCGAAGAACCCGATGGGAAGGGCCTCTTCCTTTAGTTCCTTCATCTTCAGGCCATAACCCGC
>JAUVEQ010000022.1 GCA_030594725.1 Methanobacteriota archaeon | reverse complement strand
ACACCTCAGAAGTAGGCGCCGTCGTCCAGCGCACAACGATGCGGAACCCTCCGTGGTCCAAGAGGGCGGGCACGGAGAGGTCCAGCTCCTCGACCTGGGTGTCGCCCTGATCAGGTACTTGGGTCGCGGTCGTGACTATCGGCTGGGTCTGGTCGGTGTAGACCTCCATGTCCAAGGTGTACGGGTTCAAGAGGGTGCCCGTGGCGTACGTGAGCGTCAGCCTTACCGCCTGCACATTGTCCGTGACGATGTACTCGTAGGTCTCGTTCCGCTTGGACAGGGATATCGTCCCGCTGACGCTCTTGATAAGATCGATGAAGGCGAGTATGGTTATCGAGGAGTTCTGGTCCTTGTCGCCCACAACGGTGAGGGTTACCAGGTACTTGCCGGCCTCGACGAAGGTGTGGTCGGCCTCCATGCCCTCCAGGACCGTTATGTTGGGGGCCGCGGCGTTGACGGAGATGCCCCAGGTGTACCTCACGATGGGGCCTGATGAGGCGGAGGCATTGAAGGTGACTGGCTCCCCCACCACACCGATCACGTTGGTCCCGGCGTTGGCCAGAACCTCCTCTGGCTCGTCATCGCCGTCGTCGTCGTCCCCCTCATCATCGAGGCAACCTGCGGTGTAGGTGAGCAGGACCAGGAGCAGGACCATCAACAGGCTCGTCAGTTTTCTGGCCGGCCATTGCATGGACCTCAATACTGCGCCCTCGTATAAAAAAGTACCTGGCCATGTTCATAGAACGGTGCCAGCGTACGGCACGTGGCCTCGACGAGTCAATCAGCGGACGGCGCCACTTGCGCGGCGCCGAACCGCCTCCGGGGGGATATAGAATGAGTTTGCCCGTTTCCGGGCATCATCTGATTGCCCCTTGACTCTATATAAACGGTAGGGCCTGAATTAACACGTTTGATAATCAGAGTTCGGCGATAATCGACATTCTCCGCTACGTTAGCATGTCCCTGGTGATGACCTCGATGCCGCTTCTCCGGAATATCGCGATGCGTTCTGCCGACAGGGCCTCGGGGTCGTAGGGTATGAGCATGATGATCTTGGACTGGGATATCAGGTCCGATATGCGGCGCATGACCTTGAGGTAGGATTCGAACTGGTCCCCCTGGAAGGTGATCAGGTACTCCAGACCGTCCAGGAGGAGGACGCCAGGTTCGGTCCTGTGGGATTCGATGAAGTTCTTGATGTGGACCATGATGTACTCTGGGGCCGGCTTGATGTCGTGATCCTCCTTCCGGTCCTGGGTCAACCAGTAGATATCGGTCTCCTGGGGGAGGAGGTACCGCTGGCGCAGCTTGTTCGGCTCGGTGCGGGTGATGCAGATGCCGTCGAAACCCCTCTCCAGCAGGTCCTGGTATACCTCGTAGGTCCTGCCCTTGCTCTCGAAGACCTCCTCGATGAGGTACGTGTCGCCGGACCGGAGCAGGAACTCGAAGCGGGATATCCCGTACTCGCGCAGCTCGTTAAGGATGTCCTTGTAGGCATCCATCGGTATCTTGGACTGGAACTGCTGGACGAACAGACGGATGACGTTGGTGGTGTCCATCGCCAGGAGGCCGACGTAATCGGCAATATCGCCGTTGTAGACCAGCTTGTCGTCACCGACCTCTATGTAGTAGAAGATGGGCTCGACCCTTCCAAGCCGCTTCAGTTGTTCCTCCAGCTCGTGCTTCGGCACGTCTATCTTCTTCAGGATCCGGTTGAGCTTGTCCAGCACTATCGCCTTCTTGACCAACGGATAGTCCATCACGTTGCGGATCTTGGTGATCTTCTTGTCGTCCTTCAGGCGCGTCCCGAAGAGCCAGATGGCGTTAACGACAGACGCGTCCCGCATCTGGAGGCCCATCTCGACGAACTCCTCCGCAGGGGCCCATCCCTTCTCGAGGATGACGTCCATGTTGTCCAGGAAGATGATACCCTTGTTGGCCGAGGCTACGAAGGTGAAGATGCTGTTCTTGAAGGTCTTAAGCTCGTCCGCGGGCACGTACTGGAGGTTCCCGTACTGCCTCAGGCCCTTGCCAGCCTCTGTCATGATGACGATGGGGGTGCGCTTGAACTTGGTGAGCTCCAGGTTGGGCTTGATGGCCCCGACGTAGAGACCCTCGTACCCGTGGCTGACCAGCTCGGTGAACGTGTCGATCCCCTGATCGATGGAGCAGAGATAGAAGTCACCTATCTGCAACGTGTCCGAATAGTCCTTTGTCTCCTCTGTCTCTGTCGTCGGCGAGAAGAGAACGGCCTGGTCCTGAAGGAGGCCGTAGGCCACGATTATGTTCATGAGCAGCACGCCCAGACTGACGAGCTCGGGCGGGAAGTAGCCCATCAGGGGCAGTATGAAACCCGTGAGGCCACCGATGAGGAGGTAGGTGCTGAACCCGATCAGTATGATCTGGATGGCACGCCTGTCGGAATCATTTGCGCTGCTGATGTAGTTCCGGAGCAGGACGAAGCCGCCCAGGGAGAGGAGGATGAAGGTATGGGCGAGACCGAGATAGAAGTACCAGAGACCTATCGAGGACACCTGGTGCTTGAGGATCAGGATGAGGGGGACGTAACCGTAGACCATGTCGTCCTCGTAACCCTCGTAGGCACTGAATTCCCCGAAGATGAAGGTGATCATCATCGAGATCATCTTGGGACCCACGATGAGGATGGTCAACACCTTCTGGTGGGCCATGAAGAACTGGTTGGGAACGGGGAAGACCAGTGTGAATATCAAGAAGATGGCGGGGAACAGGTCCCCGAAGACGATGACCAGAGCGGTCCACTTGAACACCGCCGGGTCGTCCCCAAGGAACTTCTGGGCGAACTCGCCCACGGTCCACAGGAGGAAGAGGAACATCATCAGTATCCAGAGCCTCGCGGCCAGGTTCATGCGGGCTCTGGAGTAGACGATCCATATCAGGAAGACGGTGGATACGAGGGCTATTAGCGGTAGCACCCATAGTACGCTCATCTTCACCATCCCATCGTGCATCGAGCAGGCATGTTCCCTACTCGTTCTCAGTCTATGGAAAAACACCTATATGTGCATATCTATTGTTTTATTACTTCAGAGAACCTTACTTCTGTATGTCGCATGTCGTGAGAATACGAGGGGGTGAGGGGTGGTGGACCCCCGACCGATAAAATCCGACCTAACCTTGTATGACCTGACCCGTTGTTGAGAGATGCCTCAATCCAGGTCGAAGATCCACCAACCACCCACGCGCTGGCCTACGCCAACGACTTTGTCCTCGTAGCGAGTGTAAACCTCCCTTGCCTTCTCCAGATCCTCAGGCCCCAGATTCTCCTGGTACGAGCGGCTGCCGAAGGTCCTCCTGCGGGAGTAGAGGAAATCGTAGATGATCCTACGATAGAAGTTGTGATTGACCTCGGTCACCGGGGCCGGGGTGAAGTACAGCTCGGCGTACTCCCCCAAGAAGGGAGGCATGGTCTCCGAGAGACGCAGCTCGCAGGGCCTTATGAAGACCTCCACGCTCTTTACCATCTCGCCGTAGTAGTCCTGGACCAGGGTGCTGAAGCGGTTGTTCCAGATCTTCTCGAAGTCATCCAGACCGTGCTTCTTCGCATAGCTCACGAGGGTCCTCATCTCCTCCCGGTGGGTGGAGGTGGCGAAGCCGAGGAACAGGGTCTTCTTCCCGTGCTTGGTGGTGTCCTCGATCTCCTTCATGACCGTGAAGAGGTCCTCGTAGCCCAGGTCCTTGAGGAAATCGAAATCGCCGTAGAACCTCAGACGGATGTTCTCGTCGTGGAAGTAACCGAGCCAGTAGTCGCCCGTGAAGACCTCCTTCGCGAAGGCCATGATCTTGTGATGGTACACGTCGCCCCGGCTGTAGCAACCGTACGTCATCGCGGGAACGAACAGCGTGCTGACGCCCTGGTTGAAGCAACTGGAGAATATTCGCTGGTACGGGCGCGACAGCCTCCTGTTGAGCTTGTTTATGAACTTGGGATCCGACACGTCCAGACCGAAGAACACCTGACCGGTACGCCGGGTCGCATCGTCCACGACGCACACGCTGGTGGGTGCTCCGTTGTCCTTCACGATACCGGTGACCTCATCGTCGGACAGGCGCAGGAAGTCCCGTATGTTCATCGGCCCATCGTCGTTCTTCATCATCTACCCCTCCCGTATCTCATGCTATTCCTTCAGCTGTACCCGTTGGAAGTGGTCCCGCTCGCCTGCCGGTACATCATCAAGGCCCCGATTATGGCGGAGTCGATGATGTTCTCGGGGGAGTTGAGGACCTTTGCCATCCACATCTCGGGATGGCGTGCGGTCGGATAGTTGTCAAGTATGAACTCCACACCCTGGCGGATGGGGTCCATGTCGATTCGTTCCACGTGTTGATTGTAATAGAGGAGACCCTGAAGGGCGAAGGCAGATTCCTCAAGAGTACCTAACCCGTTGCCGTTGTCTATAAAGCCCCAAGAACCGTCTCCGTTCTGAGTGTCACGGAAAAAGGACACGCAGCGTTCCATCAGGGCCTCCTCAGTGAGATGGAATGCGAATATCGCATGTGAGGTTGGATAAGCGGGAGATAGGTGCCACTCGTCGACGAAGTGGTTCCCGTCGATCATCTTGGTGCGCAGGAACCTGAGGGTGGCATCTATGTATGCATCCTTCTCGGGATGGGATGAGAGGGCAAGGGCCTCCAGGGCGTGGATGTTGGGCCCGGGCTGTCCCCTGTCGTGGGCCTGGAAGGTAACGAAGTACTTTCCGCGCCAGAAACCATCGAACACATGGGGGTCCGGCTCGTGACCCACCTTGGTCAGGACACGGTAGCCCATGGCGGTATCGTCAAGGTCCGGGACGTCGAAGTGGTTGCCCCAGCTGAGCCCGTTCCTTCCCCAGGCGTCCTTGAGCTTGAGGGCTGACTCCTGGTAGCCCCTCTCGATGGACTTGACGTGGATCAGGTTGTAAAGGCCGTACACGCGGTCCATGGTCTCCAGGTCCCAGAAGTGGCGCACGCCACCATCGGGAAGCATCGTTTCCTTTATGTACCGCAGCTTGTCGAAGTGGGAGTGGTCCATGATGGGATCGTTGTCGAATACGATCGAGGCCGCGGTGGTCGCCGCCGATGATGAGATGGAACCGTTCCCCATCTGAAGCTTCCGGGTTATCCGCTTCTGGTTCGCGGACCGACCGAGGATCTCGGTGAAGAACGCCAGGGGATGCTCGGTGTCCACGTACACATAGGAGAGGAACGCCCGCTTCAGGGGGTTGGCCTGCTTGTGGGGGTTGTGCTCGTAGGGTATCTCGAGGCCCACACGGCGGGCCTCGTCCACGAGCATCGCGACCAGATGGTCGGAGGACACACCCTCATCTGCCGCGACCAGTCGATGGATGGCCTCGCTGAGGTAAGCCTCCGCCATGGCCACGGACCCGGGGGCGTGCTCCCTCTCCTTGAGGGCGATGCAGGCCGAGAGCGTGTTTATGAACCTGTCGTACTCGTGGAACGCATCCGATCCCCAGGACCCGTCGTCCCGCTGGTTCGCAACGAGCCAATCCAGGGTCTTGGGGAACTCGGGCTTCCCTTCCGGGTCCGAGATGCGCGCCACGAAGCCGGTGTCGTAGGCGGCGGGTGACATGTGGCCGGTGCCGATGCGCTCCATGATGTCCTCTCCCGTTATCGCGAGGACCTCGTTGAGGCGATCCATCAAGAACGCCTCGGGCATCGTGCACTCCTCCATCGATATCATCTTCATTCCCTCAACCGCTCCAACTTCATCCGCAGTATCTCAGAGAGCTTCTCGTCCTTATGCAGGGCGTTGGTCGCCCTGCACAGGTCGGAGACGAGGGGGTCGGTGAGGTCCTCCCTCCGGAAGCTGTCTCCCTTGATGTTGTGTTTGTGCAAGAACAGAAGTAACATGTACTCAGGATCGTCGAAGACGTCCTCGGCGCGAAGGACCTCGATGACCTTCCCGCCGAACGAGCTCATCTCGAGCTCGCGGAGGCTCTTGGGGGGCAATACCCGCTGGATGGTTATCTCGAAGATCTCTTCCTCATCTGGATTTAAGACCTTCATGTCGTCGGTCTTGATCGTTATCCGGTTTCCCTGGATAATGTGACCAAAGAATGTTATCTCGTCGCGCAACGCATCCGGCAAACATTACCCCCCCAAGAGCCAAGTTCTCCTTTCTATATTCCCCAAAGGCTGTTTTCCTAGTTACCTAACCTATCTACCTAACCTACCTACCTAACCTACCTACCTAACCTAACTTCCTAACCTCGTTACCTAACCTACCTAACCTACCTAACCTGATTTCCTAACCTCGTTTCCTAACCTGCCTAACCTTTTCCATTATACTACGCGACTTTTCACGACGGCAAATGTAGGAGTCGAGTATCTTTCTAGGTATAAGAAGGTTGCTATGGTTCTACAATTCATGAGAATTAAACGCATTTCTCGGTCGTAAAAAGTCGGCGACGTACACTGGCTACCCCTGGAATGTAAGGTATCTTCACCCAATCTATCTGGATATTGGGAAGAATCAGGGGAATGTTTCACTTGGAGATGGGGGTTCCGGTCTTGATAATACATTCGAATCCGGTGGGCTCCGTGAGAGGGGAGGGACATCGAGTCTTATTGGGATGAATCGGTGGATTGATATGTCTTCCCGATACGGCTCGATCGGCCACGTCGATGGCCAAGGCTCACGGGTCGAAATGCGTTCCTACCGCCCAAGAGAGCCCTAGTCCTTCCTCTTGGCGAGCCTATCGAGGATGCGACGGTTCAAGCGGATGTTCTCCCTCGCGAAGGGGTCGTCGGGGTTCACCTTGAGGGTCCTCTCGTAGTACTCGATCGCCAGCTCGAACTCTCCCATCTCGTCCAACGCGGAGGCGATATCGTTGAGGGTGCGAGGGTCGTTCGGGTCCAGTTCGATGGCCTTCTTCCAACACTCTATAGCGTCCCCGAGCTCCCCGTTCATGCGATGGGCGAAGGCCATCCTTCTCCATGCCTCACTGTTGTCCTCGTCGATCTCGAGGGCTTGCTTGTAGCACTCCTTCGCACCCGCGTGATCGAACCTGCAGACCAATGCACGGCCCTTGATGATCCATGCATCCTGTCTAAGGGGATCGGTCGAGATGGCCTTGTCCGCCATCCGCTTCGCTCTCTCCACGTCCCCTGACAGAAAGGCCATCCTAGCGACGGCGACCGGGTCCCGGTCCCCAGAATTTACCCTAGGTTCGCCAATATCTTCGGTGCGAGGCATCCCATTCCTCGCTAGTAGAATAGTTTGAGGACGTTTATATCCTTTGCCTCTCCGAGCGTACTAGCCACTGGGTCACACTTCGTCCGCAGCAGGTAGGCGATGGGCCGTAAGGGGGAGTCGGAGAGGGACTCGAAATTGGCCATCCCCTTGGAGATGACAAGGTCTGCGTCCTCTATCGCCCTCCGGGTCTGGGCAGGCACCGTGCCCAGGTCGACACCCACGGCCAGGGGGCCAGTGTCCATCACATGGTCCACTAGGGGGGCGATACCCAGCTCCTCCACGTCGGCGCGAGTGGCGTCCGTGAGGATGGGATCGCCCTTGACAACGAGGGTGACGTGGCTCCCCCGCTCCCTCAGTTCCAGGAGGAGGATCTGGTCGAATACGATCTCCCCGCAGTTGTCGGTGAGGTAGGCCACCTTCGCTCCTGGCACAAGGAGTTCCTCCAGGAGGTCTGAGTCGTCCCTTCCCAGGCCCTCCTCCACCAGATGCTCGAAGGCCTGTTCGAGCATCATGGGGTCGGAGAGCCCTCCCTCGATGCCGAAATCGAGGACGTTCCCCACGATGGAGAGGAGGGCCGCTGTGCGCAATCTGTCCTCGGAGGAACTGTTGCTGTACAGCTCGCGCGCACGTGGGAGGAGCCCAAGGGCGACCTCGTTCGCCAATCGCTTCGACTCGGCGTAGGGATCGTCCGTCCCCAGGGCCTCGTAGGCGGCACGGTGCACCCGGGTCGCGACCTCGGCCGAGACGTCCCCCTTATGTGAGGCGCCTATCTCCCTGGCCGCCGCGAGCAGGGCCTCCATGGCGGTATCGGGATCGGATCCCATTGCCTCGAACCGGACCCTTGCCAAGAGACAGGGTAGACACTCGTCGTGGATGCGCACGGTCCACAAATGGCGGACACCGTACTAAACCGTTCGCCCGTCGGGCCGGCCGTCGGCTCAGAGGCGGCCCGTGACCCTGAGGATGACGACCACTATGATCATACCCGCGATGAGGGAGATAATGGCAACCATGACCATCCGTCCCTGAAGCTCGTTAAGCTCATCCTCGTTATCCTCCAGCTTGTTCTCGGCAGCGGAAAGGTCGAACTCGGCCTGGGCAAGAGCGGCGCTGGCGTTCTGAAGCTCCCACTCGAGCAAGGTCACGTTGTGCTGCTCGGCACGGAGCTGGTCCAGGAGCTTGCTGATGTTCTCGTTCTTGTCCGCGACATCCCCGGCGAGCCGCTCGACGGTCTCCTCGAGGATCTCGATGGTCTCCTCCAGATCATCGACGGTCTCGTTGGTCTCTTCCAGCTTCTGTCTGAGCCAATCGTTCTGGTTCCGCAGGATCGACTCGTTCTCCAGGCTGTCGTTGAGGTCCAACTCCATGGCGGTGATGTTCTCCTCTAGGGAGGCGATCTCCGCCATGAGCTCCTCGACCACCTTGGTGCAGTTCTCGGTCTGGTTCTGGAGTTTCTCGAGCTGCTCGGTGACGTTCTCGGCGGTGAGGCGCCATGCCTCCCCCCACGCGAACCACTCGTCGTCCGTCCAGTGGACGTAACGGAATGCGGTCTCGGCAGAATACATGGGTGCGCCCATGTCATCGAACCAGTCACTGTCCATGCCCATCCAGACGACGGCGGCCTCCATCAGGACCCCGGTATCGACCATATGGTCCACGGTCCAGTTGTGGGTGACCATGTCGAGGGCCGAACCCGTGCCAAGGACCGGAGCGATGCCGTTCATCATCTCGGGTCCACGGTCCCAGTCGTGCTTCCAGATGGTGTTGTTGTTCGTGTCGGGCTCGGGTATGGTGTAGTTCTCGCCCGTGGCGTCGGTCTCGCTCAATTGCAGACCGGCACCCACCATTCCGCCCCACAGCTCGGGGATGCGGTGCTTCCCCAGGTCCACGCCAGCCTCCGTCGCCTCGACGTAGGCGGCCATGCCGGCCACCTGGGTGGCGGTCATGGCGGACGGGGTCTCTGCCAGCGGCTCCTCCACGAGGATGCCTTCGGGGGTGTACCAGTACGAATCCTCCAGCACGATGAGGCAGGACTGGGCCCCGTTGCTGTAGGTGATGCCGCCGAACCGGTCGGATGCATCGTAGAGGGCAGCGATGGCCATCGCGTACTCGATGTTGCTGGCCTCCGTGGTCAGGGGTGCGTAGGGTGGGATGAAGGCGCCAGGGAAACCGCCGAGGGCGGTGTCGTAACCCGAATAGAGGGTCCCGTCCTCTCCGATGAGCTGGACGAGGAGGGTCGCGTACCTCTCGGCCTCCCACATGGCCCATCCCTGGGTGTAACCCAGGTCCCATCCCCGGGATTCTGAGATATCAAGCAGGGTCTGGTAGAGGATCGTGAGGGTGCCCGTGGTAAGGACCAGGTCCTCGTAGAACAGATCCCTTGTCGCGTCGTAATAGAGTGCCCTGATGTTGTTGTAGACCGCACCAGCGAATTCCCAGACCTCGGTATCGGTCCCGATGGCGAAGGGCTTCCCATCGCCCACCAGGTCGGTGTTGGTCTCCAGGTAGACGCTGAGGCCGATGAGGCTCCTCAGGAACACCAGGGATGCCTCGAGGGAGGGCCCGTCCGCGACGGTCACACCCTCCCAGTCCCCAGTGGCCGCGTTGATGGTGCCCGTCGCCTCGGTGACGGGGAGCCACCACCCGTTGGACTGGTCGTCGTCCGTCATATTGGGATCGGACATGTTGATCGGACCCAGGTCGGTCCCGTTGTAGCCCATGCGCTCGCTGGTGAAGCCAACGGCCTCCAGGGCGGCCTCCAGGAGCAACAGGCCCTCGGCGTCCAGGACGCCTCCGTCCATCAAGTGCATTGCCAGGTCGGTCTCTGCCGTAATGGTGTGACCCACGCTGCCCAGGGAGACCTTGACCTCCATCCCGGTGGAGTTCCACATCCACTTCTCGCTGTGGTCCAGGGGTGCCGGTCCATCGAAGACCGGATAGGCCATGGCGAAGGGCACGACTATCGGAATGGTGTTCGCGGGCATGGTGCCGCCAGCGGCGATCTCCAGCTCCGTGATCCGGTCGTCGAGGGCGCTCTGGTCACCGTCGTAGGACGGGCCCCAGACCAGTCCGACGCCAGCTCCGCTCCACAGGACCAGGTTCTCGACGTAGCCCTCTCCGAAGGTGCTCAGAAGGTCCCCCAGTTCGGGGTCGAATTCGTACTCGGGATCGTCTTGTGCGATCACGAGCGGGAGCCAGGTCGCTGCAAGGAGCAGCAGGACGGTGCTGATGGCCAGTCCTCTTTTCATAATACCACCTCGGCTAATCTGCTTCGCGAATACCCTACTTGGATATATACTTTATCGAGTGGCCACCGACCGTCTGGTCCCCAGGATACGCCTAGCTGCCATGCGAAGGGCTTATCACCCTCCTATGTTGTCCACACCGCCGATGGCCTGGCACATAGCCCTGGCGATAGCATTCGCCACCATCGCGGTGGCGGAGCTGGCGGACAAGACCCAGCTGGTCTGCATCAGCCAGGCCTGCCGCTATCCCTACGCCCCCGTCCTGGCGGGTTCCGCCGCGGCCCTCGTGGTGGTCACGGCCATCGGGGTTCTGGTGGGTTCCTTGCTCTATGCCATCCTGTCTCCAGAGCTCCTGAGCCTCGTGGCGGGCGGCCTGTTCCTTGCCTTCGGGGTCCTGATGCTCGTCAACTGGTGGAGGGACAGGGGGAAGGAAGAGGAGAACGTGTGCGAGGCGGACCCCGATGGGGAGGATGGCGCTGCCGACATGAGCAACTGGAGGGTGTTCGCCAGCACCTTCGGCCTGGTCGCACTGGCAGAGCTGGGCGACAAGACCCAGCTGGCGGTCATCGCCCTCTCGGGCAAGTACGGCAACCCATGGGCCGTGTTCATCGGCGCCAGCCTGGCCCTCATCCTCGTCAGCACCGCGAGCGTGCTGGCGGGCAGGATGATCGCAGGCCGCATATCCCTCACGTTGGTCGAGCTCGTCGCCGCCGCGCTCTTCATCGTCCTGGGCATCGTCTTCATCGTCGGTGGTGTGCCTGGCTTCTGATTATTCCGGATCCTTCCAACTTATGTCGTAATGTTTATCTACTGGCGGCACCTAAGAATCGAGTGCCCAGCTTCCCGAGGTTTAACGTGAGATTCATGGGTCCGAAGATCGCCGCTCTCGCAGTCGTCTTGATGCTGCTGATAGTGGCGTTCCCGCTGCCAGAGGCCGTTACTGGTCAGACCACTCCCCAGTCGAATCTCATCGTCGACGAGTTCGAGGACGATCTCGCGGAGCACGACCTGGCCTTCCCCGGTCCCGGGTTCAACGACCAGACGGCCCTGGTCCTGCCCAACCACGCCTTCGTGGACACCGCCACGATCAACATGTCGTTCGGGACCTTCCCGGGCTCCCGCAGCGCCCCTTGGGACCCCTCACTGGACATCGGTGACGACGGGAGCATCGACTGGGCCTTCGACTCCGACAAGGGCGGCCCCCTGGGTCTGCAGGACAGATTCTCCGACGGCGCTCGCGATATTGACCTCCAGTTCAACCGGGGAGGCACCCGCCAGTTCTACGTCCAGTTGCCCCGCGAGGCCACCATCACCGAGGCCTACATCGACGTGGAGGGCTTCCCCATACCCCACTGGGTCCAGCAGTACACCCTGACGCCCAAGACGGACTCTCCCGGGGAGTACGGCCCCAAGATGACCGAGTACAACGGCGAGATGTGGGTCATCTGGGAGAGCTCCGACCAGAACATCACCACCGGGGGCGATGCCGACATCGTCGTCCGCATGTTCGATGGCGAACGATGGTACCGCATCATAGAGCTCTCGGAGGCGGGGGACACCGACGAGGACAAGATCCCCCACATCATCGCCTACGGCGACAAGCTCTACGCCATCTGGTCCAAGGGCGACGGAAAGGCCACCGACCCGGGCAACTCGGAACTGGTGTACTGCGAGTACGACGGGACCGATTGGTCCGACCCCGTACGGTTCTCGGGACCCAAGGAGAACGGGCTCAACACCTACGAGCGGTGCACCGTGTTCAAGGACCGCCTGTACGTCGCCTGGAAGAGCACGGACCCCAGCTACACGACCCGACCCGCCTTCGGAGACGACCTGGACATCGTGATCGCCTCCTTCGACGGCACCACCTGGTCCCAGCCCCAGGAGATCACCGATTCCAACAACGACGCCACCGACTGGTCGGTGGACATCACCGTGTTCCGGGACCGACTGTACGTCATCTGGGACACCTGGGACCCCAACATAGCGGGCCATGGCAATGTGGACGTGGTCTACCGGGCCTACGACGGCACCACCTGGACAGGCGTCAAGAACCTGTCGCCGGCCTCGGACAAGAGCATCGCCTACGGCGGCGTCCAGGACGCCCTGCCCAGGTTCTACGTGTGGGACAACCCCGTCACCGGCGAGGAGGAGCTCTACGCCATATGGATGCGGGGCCAGACCATCCTGTCCAACGGTGACGGCTACCACATCGTCTACCGCAGGTACACCGCCAGCTACTGGACGGCCATAGAGCAGCTCTCCTTCCCATCCTCCGGAGACCCCGTCGACCAGATGTTCCCCGCCCTGGTGTCCTTCAACCAGACCCTTTACGCCATCTGGACCATCGGCACCAACACCACCTCGCGGCCAGAGGGCGGCAGCAACCTGATCGCCACCTACGGCGACATCATCATCCGATCCTTCGACGGCGCCACCTGGTCGCCCATCCTGGAGCTCACACCCCTGGGGAACGGCTACGACAACGCCTCCCATCCTTCCATCTTCATCTACGGGGGAAATGTCTACGCCGCATGGGAGACACCCCTCCCCACCGCCCACGACACCCTCTCTTGGGAGATCGTGATGCGACACCTGGAGATCTCCCCCGTCACGGTCAAGCTGGAGTTCGGCGAGGGCGAGCCTGTGGTCTGGGGATGGGAGCGGCTCAGCAACACCAAGTCCCGGGTCTACTTCGATCCCGAGAACCTTACAAGGTGCCTCAACTCATCACCCTTCACGGTCGACGGGTACGGCAACAGGTACACAGAGATGCCCATAACGCTGGAGAACGAGGCGGCCGCCAAGGTGAGGCTGAGCAACCTGACAATCAGGTACGACTACGAGGTGACCGTGGACTTCGCCGAGGAGGCCGAGACCACCGTGGCCGGTCTTCGTGACAACACCCACGTCGACAAGGACGTGCGCATCGTCTTCAAGGTGTCCACCGGCCAGGCCGGCCGGATCTCCCTCGAGGACCCCAAGGTCGTCTACAAGCTGGACTACCCTCCGATGCTCCTCAGCCCCGTCCCCGACCAGCAGGTCTACGAGGACGAGGCCCGTGACTACCTTGTCAACCTGGCCGAGTACTTCATCGACGACTGGGACACGGACAACCTGCGCTTTACCATCGTGGAGGAATCGGACCCGACGAAGGTCGACGCCTACCTCATCGATTCCTGGCTCTCGGTCAAGCTGCCGGAGAAGGACTGGACCGGCGAGATAGAGGTCAAGGTGAGGGCCTTCGACCGTCATCCCTTCTATCACAATGACAGCAACGAGTTCATCATCAAGGTCCTGCCGATCAACGATGCGCCGATCCTCGGGTTCATCCCCGACAAGGAGCTGGAGGTCGACGTGGAGCACTATTACGTGATCAATGCCACCGACCCGGACCCCGAGGACAAGGGCCTTCTGGAGTTCGCCTCCGATTCTGACATCGTGGAGGTCGACAAGAACGGCCACCTGAAGGTCACGTTCCGGACACTCGACCCGCGGGTCATCTTCTTCAACGTGACGGTAACGGACCCCCAGGGTGCCTCCGACACACAGGAGGTGCGCTTCAACTACACGGTGGCCCAGGTGAGGATCCAGGACCAGGACGAGTTCCCCTGGGCCCTGCTGCTCCTGCTCATCCTGGTGCTTGGCCTCGTCGTGGCCGAGCGGATGCGCCGGCCCTACCGCATGACAGATGAGGAGGCCATGTGGAACGAGGAGGCGGCCTACGAGGAGCAGGAGGAGGCGCGGCTCACGGGCCAGTGGTGGCGCCGCTTCTTCTGACCTAGACAAGGTTCTCCGGGTTCAGCACCTTCAGCTCGTCCAGGACGAACATGCCATCCTTGCGGATCAGCACATCGTCGAACCAGATCTCCCCACCACCGTACTCGGGGGTCTGGATGAGGACCATGTCCCAGTGGACCTGGCTCTTGTTGCCGTTGTCGGCCTCGTCGTAGGCGTTGCCGGGGGTGAAGTGGAGCGATCCCTTGATCTTCTCGTCGAACAGGATGTCCTTCATGGCGTTGTCGATGAAGGGGTTCACTCCCATGGCGAACTCGCCGATGTAACGGGCGCCCTCGTCGGAGTCCAGGATCTCGTTGAGCCGCTCGGTGTCCGAGCCGGTGGCGTCGATCACCTTGCCATCTCGGAACTCCAGGCGGACGTTCTCGTGGGTCACGCCCTGGTACAGGGTGGGGGTGTTGTAGTGGATGACACCGTTGACGCTGTCCTTGACGGGTGCGGTGAAGATCTCTCCGTCGGGGATGTTCAGCTTGCCAGCGCAGGGGACCGAGGGGATGTCCTTGATGGAGAACTCGATGTCGGTGTCCTGGGGACCCAGGATGCGCACCTTGTCCGTGCGGTCCATCAGTTCCTGCATGGGCTTGAAGGCCTTGTCCATCTTGGAGTAGTCCAGGGTGCACACGTCGAAGTAGAACTTCTCGAACTGCTCGGTGGACATGCCCGCCTGCTGGGCCATTGACGGGGTGGGCCATCGGAGCACGACCCACTTGGTCTTGGGCACCCGGACCTCCAGGTGCACGGGCTTGAGCCAGTGGCCCTGGTACAGTTTCATCCTTTCCGATGGCACGTCGGAGGTCTCGGAGATGTTGTATGAGCCCCGCAGGCCGATGTACGCGTCCATCTTCTCCATCCGGTACTTCTCGATGTCGCCGATGAGCTTCATCTGCTCCTCGGTGGCATGTCTGAACAGGTCGCGGAACACCGCGTTGGACTTGAGGGTCACCAGGGGGATGCCGCCGGCCCTGTCGACACTCCGGATGAGGGAGATGACCATCTCTGGCGGGATGTCGATGGCCTCGATGAGGATCTTCTCGCCTTCCTTGAGTTCCGTGGAGTAGTTGATGAGCA
>JAUVEQ010000181.1 GCA_030594725.1 Methanobacteriota archaeon | reverse complement strand
CAGGAGGACCACGTGAGCATGGGGATGCATGCTGCCCTCAAGGCCCGCAGGTCCGTCGAGGCCCTCAGGTCGGTGCTGGCGATCGAGCTCATGGCGGGCATCCAGGCCCTGGACTTCCGCGCGCCAAAGCGGCCCGCGGGCTCCGTGGCGGCCGTCTACAACCTGGTCCGTCGGGTGGTGCCCTTCTACGGTGACGACCGCCCCCTGGGCGATGACGTGGCTCGCATGACCGAGCTTGTACGCCTCGGGGAGGTCGTCCGCGTGGTCGAACGTGGGGCCAGGGAGCCCCTGGGGTGGTAGCGGGTGCGGGTGCTCTTCCACGCGTGCTGCGGACCCTGCTTTGCCCGGGCGGGCTCGTTGCTGAGAGAGGAGGGGCACGAGGTGGTCGCCTTCTGGTACAACCCCAACGTGCAGCCCTACAAGGAGTTCGAGGCACGCCTCGGGGCCTTCGAGGAGGTGTGCCGGGCCGAGGACTTACCGGCCATCGTCGACGACACCTACGATCCCGAGCGTTGGCTCAGGGATGCCCTGGAGGCGGACAACCGCTGCGAGGCGTGCTTCCGGGACCGCCTCACCACCACGGCCAGCCTTGCGGCCGAGGAGGGCTTCGATGCGTTCACGACCACCCTCTTGGCATCACCCTACCAGGACCACGAGTTGGCCCGCAGCCTGGGCGAGGAGGCGGCCGAGGCCGCTGGAGTTGCATTCCTCTACCGGGACCTCCGGGACCATTGGAAGGAGAGCCGCAAGAGGACCTTCGAGCTCGAGGTCTACCGTCAGAAGTACTGCGGATGCATTTTCTCGGAGAGGGACCGATTCTTGGGAGAACCCCCGGTCGAGGAGCCCCCGAACAGGGTCGATTGACCTGCCTGGCCACCAGCCAGCATAATAGTTAAGTATCCGCGACCCCTTCGTTAGGATGCTGGATGGATCGATCTGGCGTACCCCGATGGAGCACGAAGAAGTGGCCGGCGAACCCGTGGAACTGAAGGTCAAGGAGCTCACGCCCGAGACGAAGAGCGTCAACGTTACCGTCAAGGTGGTCTCCATCGGCGAGCCCGAGGCCGTGCCCGCACGCGGGGGTGGGGTCCGTCACGTGACCGAGGCGAAGGTGGGCGACGAGACCGCATCGGTCATCATGTCCCTGTGGGAGAAGCAGGGCGAGGGCATCTCCGATGGCATTGTCCTCCGGATCGAGAACGGGTACGTCTCCCTGGTCAGAGGCCACATGCGCCTCAACGTGGGCAAGTACGGCCGCATGAACCCCAGCGACACCGACATCGCCGAGGTGAACACCGAGGAGAACCTGTCGGATGCGGACCACGCCACGGCCCGTCGATCGGAGCTTGGCAATGCCACCGACCTCCGGCACCGCAAGGGTCCCTGGGCATCCACGGGCTATGGCGAGGACGACGAGCGGCGCGACAAGGGTCGCAGGAAACCCCGGCAGGACTACGATCAGTACTATTGAGAGACTACTGAGAGGGCTTGGTCCCGGCCCGCTCCCATTCCTTGTAGAACCCAGCGAACGCCCCCTCGCCGATGGCGGCCCTGGCCCCCCGTACAAGGTCCTGCATGAGGGCAAGGTTGTGGTACGACAGCAGGTTCATCCAGCGAGCGTCCTTGGACCGCCACAGGTGATGCACGTAGGCCCGGTCCACCTCCTGGCAGGTCCTGCATCCGCACGCCTCGTCCAGAGGGAGGTGGTCGCCCCCCATCTTGCCCCTGGTTATATCGAACCGCCCCTCCCTGGTCAGCACGCTCCCGTGGCGCGCGATCCGGGTCGGGAATGCGCTGTCGAACACGTCCACGCCCCGTCCGATGGCATCCAGCACCTCCCGGGGCGAGCCCACGCCCATCAGGTACCGGGGCCTTTCCCGTGGCAAGCGGTCGATGCTGCCGTCAACGGCCTGCCACATCTCCTCCACGGTCTCGCCGATGGAGAGACCCCCGATGCCGTAGCCGTCGAAACCGAGGGCGACCAGCTCGCTGGTGCTGCTCTCCCGCAGGTCCGGATGCACTCCCCCCTGGGTTATGGCCCAGAGATGCTGCTCCTCACGCTGGTGGGCCTCCATGCACTGCCGCGCCCAGAGGCTGGTCCGACGGACCGCTTCGCGCACGTGGTCCCTGTCCGCTCCCGCTGGAGGGCAGTCGTCCAGCACCATGGCCACGTCGGAACCCAGCCGTTCCTGGAGCTCGACCACCCCCGCCGGTGTCAGCTCCCTCACGCCACCCCGGACTTGGTCCTTGAACACCACCACGTGGTCGTCCTTGCGCACCAGGAAGCCCTCGCGGACCATCTGGAAACCTCCAGAATCGGTGAATATCGTGCCGGGCCACCGCATGAACGCGTGGAGGCCTCCCGCCGCCTCGATCGCCTCGATCCCCGGGCGGACCAGAAGGGAGTACGAGTTGCAGATCAACGCCCGGGCCCCGGTGGCCTGCACCTCCTCCGGGGACAGGGTGCGGACGCTTCCCGCGGTGGCCACGGGCATGAACATGGGAGTGGGCACCTCGCCGTGACCGGTGGTGAGCACGCCAGCCCGGGCCCTGCCGTCCTCCCTTTCCAACCGGAAGCTCATCTCACCGGACCTCCCATGATCAACATGCCGTCCCCCAGGGAGTAGAACCGGTACCCCTTCCCCTTGGCCTCCTCGTAGGAGGCGAGCATCCGTTCCCGACCGGCGTAGGCCGACACGAGCATCAGCAACGTCGAGCGGGGAAGGTGGAAGTTGGTCATCAGCCCGGAGTACGGGAACCGGAACCGGTATCCCGGATAGATGAACAGTTCGGTGCTTCCCGTGTAGGGCATCACACGCCCGCGGCCATCGGTGGCCGACTCCAGGGCCCGCACCGTGGTCGTGCCCACCGCGAACACGCGCCGACCATCGTTCAGGGCACCGTTTATGGCCGAGGCCACCGCCTCCGTGATCTCCAGCCGCTCCGACTCCATGCGATGCTCCTCCACCACCTCGGCCCTCACGGGCTTGAACGTGCCGTAGCCTATGTGGAGGACCAACCTGACCAGGTGGACGCCCGCTCCATCCAGCGCCTCCAGGAGAGGGCCGTCGAAGTGGAGACCGGCCGTGGGCGCCGCCACGGAACCATCCACCCTGGCGTACGTCGTCTGGTATCGGTCCTGGTCCAGGAGCCGGGTGTGGATGTAGGGGGGCGTTGGCATCTCTCCCCACCTGTGCATCATCTCCTCGGGAGAAGCGCCACCGAGGACCCTGACGGCGTATCGGCCCCGTCCCAGGACCTCTCCCAGTTCCACCTGTGCCCCGTCATCGCCCTCGCCCACGTCCACCGTGGAACCCTCCCGGAGGCGCCCGCCACCGACCAGGCAGTCCCATCGATCGCCGTCCAGGGGCTCGAGGAACACCAGCTCGACCTTCCCCCCGGTCGTCTTCCTGGCACGCACCCGGGCGGGTAGCACCCGGGACTCGTTCACGACCATCACGTCGCCCCGGCCCAGCTCCTTGGGCAGGTCGCCCATGGTCCGGTGGACCGCGCCTCCCCCTGGCCCAAGGACCATCAGCTTGGCGGAGTTGCGGGGCTCGACGCCCTCCTGGGCTATGAGCTCCTTGGGCAGGTCGTAGTCGAACTCGTCGATGCGCACGGCGGTCCCAACGGCCCTTTTCACCAAAAAGCCTTGCGGACCCTGGCCCCCAAAAGGTAAAATAGCCCCTGGCCGAATTATCCAGCATCCCTCTCAATGGGGTTGTGAAGGTTGAGGGTCGTCCTTTCCCATCTGATCATCGTGACCCTTCTGGTCTTGGTCGTGGTCCTGCTGCTGGTCCCCTCCCACGTCGAGGGTAAGCGCCATCTTATGAGCGATTCCTTCAGCGGGCCAGAGGGAAGCGCTCCCGACATCAACAAGTGGGAGGTGGTGAAGAACCCCGCCAACAGGGTGGAGGTGCGGGACGGGGCCCTGCTCACCTTCGCCGACAGCACCGGTATCGCACGCGCCAAGATGGCGCAGGCCTTTTCCAGCGACAACATCTCCCTCTCGGTCGAGTTCAGCATCCAGAACCTCTCTGGCCGGTCATTCCAGATCGATTTCATCACCGAGGACTATTTCGACAGCGACATCCTCCTCACTGTCTCCTACTCCGACCTGGGCTGGGGCTACACGAGATTGTGGCAGAGCCAGTTGGACGTGTACCACACGTACGTGAATCTTCCCGAGGTCGGTGAATGGTACGTGGCCGAGCTGAACATCACCAACAGGAAGGCCAACTTCAAGGTCTCGGAGAAGGACACTGGGAACTTGAAATGGTATTTCTACAACCTCGATCTCGATCACACGAGCGACATGAACCGGATCAGGCTCGGGGTGGAAGCCCAGCCCACCGGGTCCTCCCCCAAGACCCTGTGGGACAATTTCACGCTCTACGACCCCTTCTCGCCCCCGAACGTGAAACCCCGCTGGGTCAACCTGCCGACCATCCGCGCCGTGGAGGACGTGGTGCTGACCAATGACCTCTCGGTCTACATCGAGGACGACCAGGAGCTGTGGGAGCTCACCATCACCTCACCATCTGAGTACGTGGTCTCGATCCTCGACCACCGGGTGTCGTTCCTCTTCCCGAACAACGTGACATCGACGAATGTCCAACTGATCCTGGACGATGGTTACTACACGGAATCCGCATGGGTCCTGTGTCAAGTGACGCCGGTGAACGACCCCCCTGAACATGCCATCCCCCCCATGCTGACGGCCCAGGAGGGCAACACGACGAGCTTCGACCTGAAGCCATACATCTGGGACGTTGACGACTACAAGAGTAGCCTCTGGTTGTCGGCGACGAGCCCCTATGTGACCGTCCAGGACCTCATCATCATCGTCAACTTCCCCGAGAGCCTCACCGAGTACTCCTTCGAGCTGGCGATCTCGGACGGCAAGAACGTGACCTCCGTCATCGTGTACTTCGTGATCACCCCGATCAACAACCCGCCCACGATCTCCAACATCGAGGACATCATGCTCATCGAGGGAGTGACGTACTTCCTGGACCTGGAGTTCTACGTCCGGGACCCCGATGACGACCTGGAGGATCTGACCATCACGGTGTCCGCCACCAATGCCAGCTTCATCGGGTCCTACCTGGCCCTACTCTACACCAAGGGGGGTGCGATAGAGGTCGTGACCCTCCAGGTGACCGACGGGTTCGGAACCGCATGGGAGACCTTCACTGTAAGGGTCAGCGAGGTCAACGACCCGCCCCGGGTGCAGCCCATTCCCTGGGTCAACGTGTCAGAGGGTGAGCTGTTCATCCTCGACCTGGGGCCCTACGTCTCCGACGAGGAATCCGAGGACCTCCATCTCGTGCTGAGGTGCATCCATCCCAACGTGTTCTTCATCAACGGCCTCAACCTGAGCCTGATGTACGACCAGTGGGAGGAGGATCATGAGATCGAGTTCAACGTCTCCGACGGATGGAATCGCACCACCTCGTTCTTCCCCGTCCATGTCCTTGATGTCAACGACCAGCCGACGATCACATCCGTCGGTCCGTTGCAGGCGCCGTACGTCATCCGCATCCCCGTGGGTGTGGAACGTACATTCCTCATCAGCGCGGAGGACGATGACAGCATCGACCTACGGTTCTCCGTGGATACGACCTGGTCGGGCATCATGATCGCCAATGGCCTCCTGAGGGTGACGGGCCTGCCAGGGAGCCAGGGCCATCATGTGGGATACATCAACGTCTTCGACCGCAGCCAGGGAAGCGACCGGGTCAAGATAACCGTCATCGTCACGACCTGGTCCCAGATTCCCCTCGACGTGACCATAACGGACCCTTGGAACTACACCCAGTACTTGCCTGGTGACTTCGTCGGGCTCGGGGTGCGGATCGACGATCCGGACGGGTACCTCTTAGGCCCTCTAACGGTCACGTGGAGCTCCGACATCGTCGGTGAACTGTCTGGGCCCGTCGGACCCGCCACAGGTGAGCTGACCACGAACGAGCTGACGGAGGGTCGACACATCATCACCGTTGCGGTCACCGATGGCGTGATCACCCTCCGGGACTGGATCGTCGTGGATGTTGGCGACGTCTCGTCGGGGTCCAGCACGGAGGAGGAGACGTTCGGTTCATGGCTGGTCGTCATGATCATCATCATCCTGCTGATGATCGCCGTCGGCATGGTGATCTCGATGTCTCGAAGGGTGAAGGCCACGGACATCCATATCCCGTCAGCGCCCCTCGATGCCGCCCTCGAGGAGACCAAGGAGGACAGGCAAGCCCGCATCGAGGACCGCAGGAGGACGGAGGAACTCCTTCAGGAAC
>JAUVEQ010000029.1 GCA_030594725.1 Methanobacteriota archaeon | reverse complement strand
AACGAACTTTCTGAAAAAAAGACAGACCACGATCCATAGGATCCATCGCACATCGAACACTTTGCCATTATGTAATTCGATGTGAAGAACAGGAAAAGAGATAATAATACCGAAGTATTTATATAGTATTTTGGTGTTATTTATCCTATGCGCATAGAGGGGCTCCACAAGACGCACCTGGAGATACTAGGGTTCGTCTACAAGATTGAGAGGACCGTCTCACAGATAGCCAAGCATGTCCACAAATCCATTTCCTGGACCTCCGAATGCGTGAACCACCTGATCGGGATGGACCTCCTCGAGAAACGGAAGGAGGGGCTGGAGGTCTTCGTTGGGCCGGCGAAGAACGAGCTTTCCCAGAGTCTGGCGATACTCATGTTCGAGGCACCGATGATCGACCTGTCGAAGGTTCTGGGTAAAGCAGGCCTGACGATCCTTCCCGTCCTCGTCGACCCTGGTATCACTGCGAACGAGATAACCCAACGGACGGGCCTGTCGATGCCCACGGTAAGGAACAGTATCAGGAAGTGGCGTGGAATGGGGATCGTCGTACGGGAGAGGGAGACCAAGCGCTACACGATCCACCCGTCCCAGAAAGAGCTGAGGTCGTTCATATCGCGTTATTCGCAGTGGTTCAACAGGCGGATGCTGGGCAACGTCCTGCCGGAGGCCCTCATCATATGGCAATGGAGGGACGAGTACCTCTTTTCCATCGAACACAGGATCGATCTCTCTGATTTCTTGAGCGCGGGTCCGACACGCCTGGAAGAGCTTGGATATGACATACTGCATCTCCGAGAGTACTATCATCACAATCCCGAATACGATGAGGTCAGCCAGGAGGAGGCGCTCGTACAGTCATTGATGACCGATCCGAACAACCCTCGTATGCTCCGGTTCATCAGGGAGGGTATCGATAACCGGGGAGCGGACCTCCAGGCGATACTGGAGTTCGGTGAGAAGTACGGTCTTGGAATGGCGTTGGATGGGGTTGTGAGCGAGCGTGATTGAACGGACAAGATTCGGAAGGACGGAGCTGTTCAAGGTGCTCGGGGATGTGTCCAATAGCTTGGACAGCGAGGTCGAGGCCTACCTGATAGGCGGGTTCTCGATGATGCACCACGGTTTGAAGGTGGTCACAAAGGATGTTGACGTGGTCTTCATGGAGGATGCAGATGCACAAAGATTCGAGGCTGCGCTGGGTTCTTGCGGATTCCGAAGGGCCAGTGGTCTTTCGGAGGCCTACGAGGCCCTTGGGGCGACCACTGTCATGGAGAGGTCGGATGGGATGCGTTTCGACATCTTTGTTGAGAGGGTTTGTAGAAAGCTCAAGCTGACCGATGGAATGAGGCATCGTGCCGAGGGGATGGACCTGAAAGGCCGGCTCCGTCTCATGGCCACCACCCCCGAGGACATCTTCCTCTTCAAGAGCGTGACCGATAGGGAGGATGACCTGGCGGACATGGCCTTGCTTGCGGGCCTAGGCCTTGACTGGGAAGCGATGATGGACGAGCTTCGTCGGGACGCGGACAACTACAGGTACCTGCCCCACTTCGCTTCGAAGCTGGATGCCCTCGAGGAGGTCCATGGGATCGTTGTCCCGAATCGCCGCGGGCTGGATGAGGAGGTCGAGGTCATCATGGTCAAGAACATCCTAGATGATCGATTTCGACAGGCTCCCTTCACACTTTCGGATGCCACTCGATACCTTGGCGAGGGAGACGAATTCTCCAAATTGGTCCTGGACAGGATGATGGACCGGGGCATGGTCCGTGAGGCCGAAGGTCTCTACAAGATGGCAGGGAGATGACCTTATCGTCCGCAGCTGAACTGGACCATATAGGGTGGGGAAAGATGGGTCCATCACTTGATGCTAGGATATCCGCAAAGCGGACCCATGGATCCTCTGACATTCCTTAATTACCGAACGTCAGGCAAAGGATTAACTTGGACCTAGACCTAATACCCCGTCCTGGAGGACCCACCCTGACAGGAGAGGACCCATACCAGCCGACCGAGCCTCGCCTCGAACCACCCTTCGAGGTCGAGCCAGTGGCTGATCCCCCGCCAGACAGGTGGGGAGGCCTGCCTCCAGTGGGCGAGAGGCCCATCGGCGATCGCTGGGCCTACGCGGGAGAGGTCGTGTCGGTCTTCTTCGTCTGGCTGGCCGTCTGGGCGGTGTACCGTTACATCCGGTCGGTCTCGGGAGTGGACGAGACGGCCATCGGGCCCCTCCTCTCGGTGATCGCCCCCGTTGTGCTGACCCTGAGCATACCTCTCATCTGGTGGCGCTACCGCAGGCACGAGCGGGGGATACCGTTCCTCATCACCCACCGCAACCTGTTCACTTCGGTCCTGGTCGCCTGTGCCGCGGTCGTGGCGTTCTTCATCTTCTACTACCTCTCCTACCCCGTCCTCCTGGCCATAATGGGCGTCGAGACCCAGGGCGACCTCTCGTTCTGGGCGATATGGCGCGCCGAGTCCGCCACGTGGCTCATCGCCACGACCCTGTTCTACATGGTGATCGTGGGTCCCGTGGAGGAGCTGTTCCACCGGGGCTTCATCCAGGACCAGATCAACCGGGGCTTCGCCCCAATATTCGGCATCCTGATCGCCAGCGTGGTCTTCGTGCTGGGCCACGTGCCCATCGACTTCATGGTGTACCAGCTCACCCTCTCGGAGTGGGGGTTGCGCTGGCTCAGCTCGTTCCCGTTCGCCGTCGGCATGGGCGTGTTCTACCACTGGTCCCGCAACATATGGGGCGTGGCCGTGTACCACGGCCTCTACGACTGGTTCCTGACCGTGAACAACCTGGAGTACGGGGTGATAGGGCCGCAGCTTGCCCTTTCGCAGTACTACTTCCTCTACTTCGTCTGGTTCACGGCCGAGTTGGCCATCATCATCGCCTTCGCCTACGCTGGCTACCGCCTGTGGTGGCGCGGCTCCCGGCCCGCCGGCTCCCTTGGTTTCCTCGTCCGGGGGGTCTCACACCCCACATCCCCCGACAGGAAGTGGCTGTTCAGGGTCCACGCCTTTCTGACCAAGCGACCCTTCGTGGCCTTCGCCGCGGTCGTCGACCGGTTCCCAAGATGGAAGCCGGAGGTCCTGTCCCTGGCGTTGATCGGGGTCATCCTGTTCGGGAACCTGTTCCTGACGGGAGCGCTGGGTTCCGTGCCTCCCTGGGGGGGACCCCCTGGAGATGTGCCCGGCCCCTGGACCCCCGGCTCAGATGATGTCAGGACGCTGCCGACGGAGACGGAGCACGGATACGTGTACGAGGGGGAGACCCGGGACTTCGCCTACCAGCAGGGCATCGACCGCAAGTACATCTCCATCAACGTCACCCTGACATGGCAGGACGAGGCCCCGCCCACAAGGTACACCAACGAGCCTGACACGCTGAGGGTCGATCTCCAGCTGGATGACGGGACCGTCATCGATAGCCTCGCCGTCGACAGCTCCTCCGCGGGGAGGGTGGTCATCGAGTGGACCGCCGAGTCCCCCGTGAGGGGCGAGGGCATCATCGTGAGCGTCACCGCCGTCGAGTGCGGCAACATGGTCCCGACATTAAGCCCCCTGGGCCTCCGGGAGCGTGCCGACGACGGCAACAACTTCGACATGGCGGTGGATATCACCATCTGGGACTAGTGCCAGAGGATACGTGTCACCAGCCGGGCACGTGAGTGTTGTACGCTGCCTCCAGCCTCTCCAGGTCCCCGGGTACCAGCGTGAGGTCCCGGGCCCCGATGTTCTCCTCCAGCTGCCGCGGTCGCTTCGCCCCCGGGATCACCACGACGTTCGGGTCCTTGAGCAACCAGGCAAGTGCGGTCTGCGCCTTCGTCCTGTCATGGTCGGCCCCGACCTCTCCAAGCACCTCGAGCAGGGGCGCCACCTGCCGGAGGCTCTTCTTGCGGAACATGGGCGTGACCCTGCGAAGGCCCCCGGGGCGGTTCCCGGGCCCGTACTTGCCTGTCAGGATGCCCTGGGCGATGGGACTGTAGGCCAGGACGGTCACCCCCTCCCTGCTGGCGTGGTCTATCATGCCATCCGTCTCGGGCTTGCGATGGATGAGGCTGTAATGGATCTGGTTGGAGACGACGTCCTCCCTAGACAGGTAGGAGCGGGCGGCCTCCAGCTGCTTGATGTTGAAGTTGGATACCCCGATGTGGCGCACCATGCCCTCCTTGACCAGGCGCTCCATCTCCCGCATGGTGGCCCGGAGGGACATCATGGGGTTGGGCCAGTGCACCTGATAGAGGTCCACCTCCTTGAGGCCCAGTCGGTCCAGGCTCCTCCTGGCCGCCTTGCGGATGGAGCCCGCGAGCAGGTGGAGGGGGAAGTACTTGGTCGCGATGATCATCTCCTGCTCCGTCTGCCTGAGCATCTCGCCCACGATGCGCTCGGACTCGCCATTGCCGTAGACCGATGCGGTGTCGATGAAGTTCACTCCCTGCTCCACCGCCTTCCACCACGTCCTCTCCAGGTCGTCGTGGCCGTAGCCCTTCCCGTAACCCCAGACCCTCTTGGCGCCCCAGGCCCAGACACCGAGACCGATCTCGCTTACGCGCAGGTCGGTCCTGCCCAGCCTCCTCCGCTTGATGGTCGGTGCGTTCCCTGTCACTCGGCTCACTCCGCAATGCTGCTATCGATGTCGGTCCCTGTTCGCGGCCGTCAGTAACGCTCGGAGTAGGCCCGGTAGGCATCCTCTATGCTGGCCAGCTCGGCGTCGGTGAGCTGCCAGTCCACGCCGCCCACGTTCTCCTCCAGCTGGCGCAGGTTCTTCGCACCGGGTATGACGACCACGTTGGGGTCCTTGAGGAGCCATGCCAGGGATGCCTGGGCCATGGTCTTCCCGTGGGCCCGGGCCGCCTCGTCCAGGGCCTCGAGCACGGGTTGAACGGCCCTCAGGCCGTCCGGGGAGAATCGGGGCTTCTTGGCCCGGAAGCCCCCGGGGGGACCGTCGGGGGTGAACTTGCCCGTGAGGATGCCCTGTTCCAGGGGGCTGTACGCGATGATGGCGATGCCGTTCTTCCGGTGATGCTCCACAAGGCCCTCGGTCTCGGGGTCCCGGTGCAGCAGGCTGTAGTGGACCTGGTTGCTCACTATCTCCGTGTGCTCGAGGTGGCTCTGGGCCTCCTCCAGCTGCTCGATGCTGAAGTTGCTCACGCCGATGTACCTGACCAGGCCTTCCCGGACGACGGCGTCCAGCTCCTCCATGACGCCGGAGATGGGCATCTTGGGCGGCCACCAGTGCACCTGATAGAGGTCTATGTAGTCGATGCCCAGGCGTTCGAGGCTGCCCTCCACGGCCTTCCTGATCTCCTCGACCGAATCCTTCTCGGGGTAAAGCTTGGAGGCGATCACCAGGTCCTGCTCGGTGTCTTCCAGCAGCTCGCCGACGATCCGCTCGGAGGCGCCCTTGCCGTAGATCTCTGCGGTGTCGATGAAGTTCACGCCAGCCTCCAGGTTGCGCCACCAGACCTGGTCGATGTCCTTCCGGTCGAAGTCCTTGCCGAAGGTCCAGAAGCTGGTGTCGCCCCACTGCCAGACCCCGAGGCCGACAGAGGTCACTTCCAGGTCCGACCGTCCCAGGCGCCTGATGTCCTCGATCCTTCCTTTGTTCTCCATGGTTGCCACGCCCCGGTGGATGGTGTAGGGCGGGGAGACCCCCATGGCCTAATGAACCTTGCGCCGCTCGTGGCCGGGACGGGATTGCCATCCTGTGGAATCTTCTTATACCGGCGATATCTGTATGGTACCTTCGGGCGTCAAGCCCTGGGAGGTAGGCCATTGACTGCTGAAGTTATACCCGAGGAGATCTACGATGGCGAGGAGGTCAAGCTCAGCATAATGATCGGAGGCGAGGCGGGCTACGGCATCGTCTCTGCGGGAGATATCCTGGCCCGCGCGTTCGCCAAGTGCTCGCTCCACGTTGCGGCCTACTCGGAGATCCCCTCCCTCATCAGGGGTGGCCACAACACCTTCCAGATCTGCGTCTCCACCCACAAGGCCCATTCACTGTGGCGGGCCCTGGACTTCCTGGTGGCCCTGGACCACCTCACCATCGACCTCAACGCCCTCAACGTCTCCCCCGGCGGGTCCATCGTCTACGACTCCGACTCGGTCAAGTTCGACCAGTCGGACCTGGACCGGGACGACCTGACGGTGATGCCCGTACCCCTCAAGACCCTGGCCGGGGAGCACGGCCATGCCGACCTCATGCGGAACACCGTCGCCCTGGGGGTCTGCGTGGCCCTGGCCAACTACAGGTGCGAGGCCCTGCAGGGGGTCCTCAGGGAGCACTTCAAGCTGAAGGGTGAGAAGATCATAGAGGCCAACATCCGGTCGGCCAGGGCGGGCTACGATTACGTGAAGGAGCACTTCCCAGACATCCGCATCCTGGGACTGGACGGTCAGGTCTGTGGCCGTCCCCACATCGTGATGACGGGCAACCAGGCGATCACCTTCGGGGCCCTCAAGGCGGGCATGACCTTCTACTCGGGCTACCCGATGACCCCGGCCTCCCCCATCCTGCACCAGCTGGTGCACCTCGAGGAGGACATGGGCATCGTGGCCAAGCAGACGGAGGACGAGATATCCGCGATCATGATGGCCATCGGGGCGAGTGCGGCCGGCGCCCGTGCCATGACGGGCACCTCGGGAGGCGGTTTCTGCCTGATGACCGAGGCCCTGGGCCTGGCGGGCGAGGCGGAGGTGCCCCTGGTGGTGATGCTGGGTCAACGGACGGGGCCCGCCACCGGCCTGGCTACCCGCACCGAGCAGGCGGACCTGCTCTTCGCCATCCACGCGTCCCAGGGCGAGTTCCCCCGGGCCGTGCTGACGCCTGGCGACCTCAACGAGTGCTTCACCCTCACCTACCAGGCCTTCAACCTGGCCGACAGGTACCAGATCCCCGTGATCGTCATGGGCGACCGCATCCTCAACGAGGGCATCCACTGCGCCACCCGGCTGGAGGACGAGGGCCTCAGTGTGGACAGGGGCAAGCTGCTCTCTGCGGAGGAGGCTCAGGAGTTCGTGGAGGACGGCCACTTCAAGCGCTACGCCATCACCAACGACGGCATATCGCCCAGGATCCTGTGGGGCGGGAACGGCCTGGTCCAGACATACAACGGCAACGAGCACAACGAGTTCGGGGACACCTACGAGGGCAGGCGCAACCGACGGGGGATGATGGGCAAGCGCATGCACAAGATGAAGGCCCTCACCAAGGACATGCCCCCGCCCCAGCTCCACGGCCCCCGGGACGCCGAGGTGACCCTGGTGGGCTGGGGCTCGACGAAGATGCCAGGCAGGGAGGCCCTCAAGATGCTCGCGGGCGAGGGCCACGACTCGGTGAGCTACCTGCACTTCCCCTCGGTGTGGCCGATGGACACCGACCGGGCGGGGGCGATACTCCGCAAGCGTGAGCGGCTGGTGGGCGTCGAGACCAACTTCTCTGGGCAGCTCTGCGACCACCTGGCAAGCCACACGGGGGTCCACATCGAGGACCGGATCCTCAAGTACGACGGGCGCCCGATGACGCCCAACTACATCATCCAGCTCCTCAAGGGGGTGATGGGATGGTGACGACCCAGGACTTCAAGTCCCGCATGCACATCGACTGGTGTCCGGGCTGCGGCAACTTCGGCATCCTCAACGCCCTCAAGCGGGCCCTCACCCAGCTGGACATCGGTCCCGACGGCGCCGTCGTCGTGTCGGGAATCGGCTGCTCGGCCAAGCTGCCCCACTTCATCAACCTCAACGGCTTCCACACCCTTCACGGCAGGGCGCTGCCCGCGGCCACGGGCATCAAGCTGGCCGTGGACGACCTGCCGGTGATAGCCGTAACCGGCGACGGGGACGGCCTGGGCATAGGCGGGACCCACTTCATCCACACGGCGCGGAGGAACGTGGACATCGTCCACATCCTGCACAACAACGCGGTGTACGGACTCACAACCGGTCAGGCGGCACCCACGACCAAGCGGGGCATGAGGACCAAGACCACCCCCCGGGGGGTCGTGGAGGAGCCCATCCAACCCGTGCCCCTGGCCCTGGTCAGCGGCGCTACGTTCGTGGCCCGGACCTACGTGGGGGACATGGAGCACTGCGTGGAGACCTTCAAGGCGGCCATCAACCACAAGGGATACGCCCTCGTGGACACGCTCCAGCCCTGCGTGACCTTCAACAAGATCTACACCTACGACTTCTACAACGAGCGGGTGTACCACCTCCGGGACGAGGGTCACGACCCCACCGACATGAAGCAGGCCATGCTCCGGGGCTACGAGTGGGGGGACCGCATTCCCCTGGGCGTGTTCTACCAGGAGGAGGCCAGGCCGACCCTCGGCGACGAGCTTCCCGGGCTCAAGAAGGGTCCCCTGTGCAAGCGCGACATCTCCGACGTGGACATCTCCCACCTCGTCAGGCCGATGATGTGATCTCTCACGGCGCGCCGGCCATGGCGTCCTCGATCAGGTTGCCCAGCTCCGTCACGTCCACATCGCCCGCCAGCGCGCCCACGGGCTCGCTGTCCCGGAAGGCGATGAAGGTGGGGGTGCTCATCACCTCGTAGGCCCAGACCAGGTCCTCCTCCTCCTCCACCGTCACCCGGTAGAAGGCGACCCTGTCCCTGTACTGTGCCACCACGCTCAGTAGACGGGGCTCCACCGCCCGGCACGGGGCACAGTTGGGGGACCAGAACTCCACCAGCACCGGCCGGGGCTCCGAGAGCACGAGCCGCTTCCACTGGGAGTCCCCGACCATCGGTATCTCCGAGGGGTCCACCTGGGTCCACCTATCCGTACCCCGACATCTCGTAGATGACCCTGGTCGCCTTGGCAGCGCACATCCCACCGAACTCCCCGGCCTCGGTGATCATGCGCTCGAGCACCTTGGGGTAGACCTCGCCTACCTGGGATGACACCAGGTTACCCTTGCAGAATACCATGAAGGAGGGCACGCCCTGGACGCCGTACCTCATTGCCAGGGATTGCTCCCGTTCGGCGTTGACCACGTAGAAGCGGGCCTCTTCGCCCATCTTGCCGGCGAGCTTCTCCACCGCCGGCTCCATGGTGGCGCATACCGGACACGTGCTGGTAACGAACTCCACCAGCACGGGTACCTCCGAGCCCATGACCAGGGCGTCCCAGTCGCCGGCCCTCAATCTCTCGACGGACATATCCATGACCTCCGTGATATCGCCTTCCACCCTCCACCCCGATGTTCGCTCTCATCAACGATAAACCCTCGGATTAACCCTCCCCCGCAGATACGGGGGGTCCGCCGCTTGCCAGGCGACCTAAAGGCTTATCTTGGCCATCGCCCCTTTTGGCCGATGTGCGATTGGCACTCATCTCCATGGACTACCCACCGCGCATGGCTGGTGGGACCACCATCCACACCAGAGCCCTCGCCCTGGCCCTCCTGGAGGCGGGGCACGAGGTCCACGTGGTGGCCGCCAGGGCGGATGATGCTCCCGACGAGGAGCTCCGAGAGGGCATCCATGTCCACCGGGTCCGCTGGCCCTACACGGCGTGGTCCGGCATCCGGACGGGAAAGCTCCTCGACGAGATCGACGTGGTGCACGGCCACGGCACCTGCGCCTACGGGTTCATGAGGCTCCACGACTTCCCCACCCTGGTCAAGATGCACTCGACCTGGCTCGCCGAGACCAACCGCTACCGGGAGATCGGCGGCGGGGCCAGCAGGCTGATGGCGATGCGGACGTACACCAGGATGGAGCGTTACTGCACGCGGAAGGCCGACCACCTGATATGCATAACCGAGGCCATCGCCAGGGAGACGGAGGAGGGCTACGGCGTCCCCCGGGACCGCATGACGGTCGTCCACAACGGCGTCAATGTCTTCGCCTTCTCGATGGCCATGCCCCTCCGGGAGCCCACCCGGGAGGAGCTGGGCCTGGAGGGCCTCACCATCGGCTACGTGGGCCGGCTGGAGCTCCACAAGGGGGTCCACCACCTGGTCGAGGCGGTCAAGGGCATGGACGTGGAACTGCTGGTGATGGGCGACGGCAACCAGCGGCAGGCCCTGGAGGCCCAGGCCCGGGAGCTGGGCGTCAAGGCGACCTTCACCGGGTTCGTCGAGCACGAGGAGATGCCCCGCCACTACGCCGCCACCGATGTGATCTGCCACCCGTCGCTCTACGAGCCCCTGGGCAACGTCGTCCTCGAGTCGATGGCAGCGGGCAAGCCCATCGTCGCTGCCGACTCCGGGGGCCTTGGCGAGGTGTTCGAGCCGGGCACGGGCGCCCTCGTGCCGCCCGGGGACGTGGAAGCGACCCGGGAGGCCCTCCGGGTCCTGGTCGAGGACCCCGAGGCCAGACGCGACGCGGGCCGCAAGGGCCTGGAGACGGCCCCGAGGTACAGCTGGGGCAGGGTGGCGGAGGCCACCTTGGGAGCCGCCGAGCGTGTCCTCGCGGAACGGGCGAACGACTGAGGATGCCAGGCGTTGAGTGGTTGTCCGAACCTTTATTACGATAGCCACCCCTCTCCCACATCCAGGAGGCATTCGGAGCGTGGCTCTGGAGATCATTCAGCTCATATTTGGCATACTGCTGATCTTCGTACTGCCGGGGACCATGCTGATCAAGGCGATGTTTCCGAGGCCCGGCGAGTTGGACGAGGAGTACAACGGCATCTACGTGCTGGCCCTGGGAATGGCCACCTCGATCTGCCTCACCATCCTCGCCGGCTTCGTCCTGGGCTCCCTTCCCGTCAGGGATGACGGCACCGGTTACTTCGACCGGCCCCTCATCATCGGCAGCCTGCTCGGCATGACCGTCGTCTTCTTCCTCATCGGTTGGTGGAGGGGCGCCTATCCCTGGCTCGGGCTGCTCCATCCCAAGCTCGCCCGGTTCCCCATGCCGGCCGAGGCGCCCCGGGGCACCAAGCGGGACGACGAGCTCATGGCCCGCATCGAGGACCTGACCCTGGAGCACGATACCCTCAAGCGTGAGATCAAGGACCTGCTGAAGCGCGAACGCACCCACGGTCGCAAGATGGCCAAGCATTACAAGGAGCGACGCGAGGAGGCGGAGAAGGAGCTGGAGCGGGTCCGCGAGGAGCTGGACATTGCGAGGGAGGAACAGTCCAAGATCATCTACGAGGCCAAGCAGCGGGAGGAGGCGAAGCGCCGCCGTCGCGAGAAGCGGAAGGAGCAGAGGGAGAAGAAGACGGAGCCCGAGACCAAGATGGCTCCCGGGATCAAGGGCCCGGAGACCGCCGGATCCCCCGAGGCGGACGAGGGTACCGGGGCCGAAGAGGAGAAGGAAGAGGAGAAGGATAAGGAGGAGGATTGACCCCCGTGGCGGACGAGATGAAGCTGGTCATCGTCGTGCGCACCGACCTGGGCCTCAGCAAGGGCAAGTTGGCGGTCCAGGTGGCCCACGCCTCCGTGAACTGTGCCGTCCAGGCCCGTACCTCTAGACGGAAGCAGTACGACGAATGGTACAGGGGCGGCCAGAAGAAGATCGTGGCCAAGGTGGGTTCCATGCGGGAGCTGCTGGAGCTCAAGTCCATGGCGGAGGCCAAGGACCTCATCACATCGCTGGTGACGGACGCGGGTCTCACCCAGGTGCCAGCCGGCACCACGACGTGCCTGGGCATCGGTCCGACCGAGTCCCGGAAGGTCGATCCCCTGACTGGTGACCTTGGATTGCTCTGATAATGGAGGGATACCTCTGAAGGAGGACGTGCGGGTGATGGCCGTCGACGACGGCCCCTTCAAGTTCGAGGACCAGGCCAGCCTCTTGGTGGGCCTCGTGGTGAGGGGGAAGGGCTACCTGGAGGCCGTGTACTCCTCCCATGTGAGCGTTGACAGGCTCGACGCGACCGATGCCGTCGCCCATCTGGTCAAGGGCAGTCGCCAGCTGCCCCAGCTCAAGGCGGTGCTGCTGGACGGGCTTACCCTGGCGGGTTTCAACGTGGTGGACATCGAGGCCCTCCACCGCGCTACGGGCGTACCGGTGCTGACCGTGGTGGACAAGGTACCCGACCCTGAAGCCATCCGCAGGGCCCTCGAGGGCAGGTTCCCGGACTGGGAGGAGCGCTTTCGGCTCATCTCGGCGCCCGAGACCCACACGATGGACCTTCCCGGGGGTGGTACCTTGACATGCCACATGACCGGGATGGACGTCCAGGAGGCCCGGGAATTGCTCAGGGTCACCACCCTTCGCGGTCACCTGCCCGAGGCCCTTCGCATGGCCCACCTCGTGGCAAGTGGACTGCCAAGGCTGGTCGATGTGGCCTCCTGGACCGAGGTGCGGTGACCCGAGGTTCAATTCAACCCGTTGGCTGTTCCGGCGGCGGCCTTCGGCGCCTCCTTAACGGCTTGCCGTCCGGTCCCAGCGGTGGGGGACGTCGCTTCCGCGGCTTGCCATCGGGTCCCAGCGGCGGGGGTCGCCGCTTCCGCGGCTTACCGTCGGGCCCCAGCGGTGGGGGTCGCCTCTTCCTCGGCTTCCCATCCGGGCCCAGCGGCGGTGGGCGTCGCTTCCGCGGCTTGCCATCTGGCCCCAGCGGTGGCGGGCGTCGCTTGCGCGGCTTGCCGTCGGGTCCCAGCGGTGGTGGGCGTCGCTTCCGCGGCTTGCCGTCGGGTCCCAGCGGCGGCTTCTTCTTTGGAGGTGCCTGTTCCGCTGGTGACGGGGCCGCTGGTGGCGGTGCCACCTCGGGCTTGGGGGCGATCGGAGCTGCGGGGGCGACGGACTCGGGCTTGGGGTCGGCAAGGTCCACCTCCACCTCGGAATGGAGGTCCACCCTCTTCTCCGCCTCGATCACATCCTCGTCGTCGTCCTTGCCACCGATCATGCCCCGCTGCCGGGCCACGATCAGGATGGCGACCAGCAGGACGAGCACCATGACCACGACCAGGGCGAGGCCGGTTGCGGTCGACATGCCGAGGAAGTCGTTGTCCACGTCCTCGATGTGAATGACCACCTCTAGCGTGCCCTCACCTCCGTCCTCGTCCGTGGCGATGAAGGTGAACTTCTGCTTGTCCACGTGCTCGTTGAGGGGCGTCCACTTGAACACGCCCGTCTGCGGGTCGATCTTGCCCCCGGGTCCCTTGAAGGAGTAGGTCACGGTGTCGTTGGTGGTGTCGTGGCCGAAGACCGACACGGTGAACTGGCTGTCCTCCACGGCGTTCAGCACCGTCTCGCTCAGCTCCACGACGGGCGCGGAGTTGGTCACCTGCAGCTCTACAGGCCACGCGGCGTTCACGACCGTTCCGTCGTTGTCCTCCACCGTCACGCGACCGGGCCAGGTCCCCTGTTCGGAGAACGCGTGCTCCACGGTAACTCCACTGGCGCTCTGCCCGTCGCCGAAGTACCAGGTCACGATGAAGTCGACGGTCCCGGGGTCCGAGAGATCGGCCAGGGTGAAGTTCGCGGGAACGTTCTCCATGACGTTGGTGGGCAACACAATGGTGAAGACGGGGTCCAGATCGATCACTTCCACCTCGACCATGCCCTCGCCGCTGCTGCCATCCTCGTCCTCGACGTAGAGCCGGATGGTGAAGACTCCGGCCAGGTCGAAGGTCCAGGTGATCACGTCCTCCATGCCCTCGACGTCCCACTTCCCGTCGTTGTCCACGTCCCACTTGAACACCGTGAAGTCGTCGCCGGGCTCGTAGGTTGCGGCGCCGCTGATCTCCAGGGGGGTGCCCTCGTCCACGGTGTAGGGGCCGCCGACGTCGACCTGGGGGGCCACGTCGCTTATCAGGAGGGTCATGCTCTTGGAGGCCTTCGAGCCGTCCTCGTCCTC
>JAUVEQ010000412.1 GCA_030594725.1 Methanobacteriota archaeon | reverse complement strand
AGCCCGTTGCGGGCGAGGGCGGCGACATGCTGCGCCTGGTGGGGATCAAGGCCTTCCTCGATGGCTCCCTGGGCGCGCGTACGGCAGCCCTGGGCGAACCCTACGCCGACGACCCGGAGGACCCGGACAACCGGGGCATGGTCCTGTACACGCCGGAGGAGCTGCGCGCCCTGGTGCGCTCGGCCGAGGACATGGGTCTTCCCATGTTCCTCCACGCCATCGGCGACCGCGCCATCGGGGCGGCCCTGGACGCCTTCGAGGCGGAGGGGGCCAACGGCAATCCCCTTCGCCATCGCATCGAGCACCTGGAGTACGCCGAAGAGGAGCAATTGGACAGGATGAAGGACCTGCGTATCGTCGCGTCGATGCAGCCGAACTTCATAGTCCAGTGGTCGGGCCCGGGGAAGCTGAACGAGGAGCGCCTGGGCCCGATGCGCGCGAACCGGTCCGAGGCCCTCCGGGACGTTTGGGGAAGGGGCATACCCCTGGCCTTCGGCTCGGACTGCATGCCCTTCGGTCCCCTGTACGGGCTCCAGGGAGCGGTCCACCATCCGGTGGAGGAGCAGCAGCTGCCCCCGGTGATCGCGCTGCGGGCCTACACCCTTGGCTCGGCCTGGGCCGTGCACGCCGAGGACCAGATGGGCTCCATCGAACCGGGGAAGCTGGCGGACATGGCCCTCCTGGACGCGGACCCGGATGCAGCACCAGACCTGCGGAAGGTCAACGCCGTGGCGACCATCATCGGGGGCCAGATGGTCCATGTGGCCACCGCCAGGTTCAACATGGCCGTCCATCGCAACGCCCAGCGGGCGCTGGAGGAGGCCCTCATGGACACCGACCTGCCCCGCCTCGACCTGGAGGGGCCCCGGGAGGAAGATGTGGAGGATGACGATCGCTAGCCGAGAGGGCGCCGAGGGGGATGGAACGACACGCCTCACCCTTGCGGCCGCCCAGTTCGAGCCACGTCCCGGGGACGTCCGGTGGAACATCTCCCGTTCGATCGAGCTGGCCGCCCGAGCCGGCGTGCGGGGTGCCGACCTGGTGGTGCTCCCCGAGCTGGGAACGACTGGCTACTACATGTTCGACAGGTTCCGCGACCTGGCAGAGCCCCTGGACGGACCGACCATAACCATCATGACGGAGCTGGCCAGCCGGTGGGACTACCACGTGGTCGTGGGGTTGGCCGAGAGGGCGCAGGACGGCCGGGTCTACGACTCCGCCGTGCTGGTCGGTCCCGGAGGCGTTGCCGGAGTCTACCGCAAGACCCATCTCTGGGACAGGGAGCGTGGCGTGTTCGTCCCGGGCACAGACCCTCCCGTGGTGGACGCTGGGGCAAGGCTGGGAAGGCTCGGCCTGCTGGTCTGCTACGACCTCGAGTTCCCGGAGACCGCGGATCTGGTGCAGGCGGGGGATGGGAGGTTGCTCGCGGCTCCTGCAGCCTTTGGCAACCTGACCCTCTGGAAGGCCACCCTGGAGACCCTCGTGCGCGACCTGGGCATACCCCTGGTGGCCGCGAACCGCCTTGGCCTCGAGGGGGACACCAGGTTCTGCGGGCACAGCATGGTCATCGCCGCCAACGGAGAGGTGCTGGCTGACGCGGGGACGTCCCCGGGGATCGCCATGGCGGAGGTCACCTTGGGGCCCGTGGAACAGAGGGGTCGGAGGAAGGGTGCCGGGAAGGATCCCCGCCTCATCCATCCAGAGTTTGGATGAAGACCTCGAGGCGCTCGGTGCCCTCGGCGACGGCGATCCGATTGAGCTCGGGTGCTAGGAGACCCATCATCACGGTGTCGACCCAACCGGCGGCCAGCAGGAGGGCCTCCCTCCTCATGCCCTCGCTCTGGAAACCCAGGGCCTCGTACGACCGGATGGCGCGCACGTTCTCCTCCAGGACCCCCAGACTGGCCCGGTGTAAGGACAGGTCGTCGAAGGCGTGCATCAGGAGACGTCCGAAGGCGGCCCGTCCCAGGCCCGTTCCCCAGAATCGGGGGTCGCTCACCAGGATGCCCGTCTCGATCGCATGACGGTGTCCCCAATCGATCTGGTCCATGAAGGTGTAACCAACGAGCCTGTCGTCCAGGTCGATGGCCATGTAGAGCGCACCCGGGTCCCGGGTGGCCGAGTCGATGAGGCCCCTCAAGAACTTGGCGTCACGAGCGCCTGGAAGCCCCAGGAGACGGATAAGCGCCGGGTCCCTGAACGAGGTCTCAAGGCCCTCCGCGTCCTTCGGCTCGAGCTGCCGGAGGGTGATCGGTCCGATCTCGAGGGTCGGCGCCTGCATGAGCGGGGGCATACGCTAGGTCGGCTTTGAAGGTTGTCCCCGGGAGGTCGGTGGTTTTTTAAGGGACGCGCAGCGATGCGGGGGATGATGGAGTGCAACAAGGAACGCAACCTGCAGAGCTGCAACTGCACATACGATCCCTGCTCCCGGAAGGGCCTGTGCTGCGAGTGCATCAGGTACCATTGGCGCATGAAGGAGCTCCCCGCCTGCGTGTTCCCAGATGATGCGGAGCGCACCTACGACCGGTCGGTGGATCACTTCGTGCAGCTGTACAACGAGGGCCGGCTCTAGGCGGGGACGTCAGAGCGGTAACGTTTTTATCCCACCCACCGGTACTACTCTGGGGTGGTACCAATGCCTAGCGAGAGAGAGCGGGTCGTCATCATCGGAACGGGTGCCTCGGGCCTGCCGATTGCCTCCCAGATCC
>JAUVEQ010000073.1 GCA_030594725.1 Methanobacteriota archaeon | reverse complement strand
CGATGGAGGCCGCGGACCCTCCCGTCGATGCCGTCATCCTCGACCACAGGATGCCCAAGATGGACGGCCTCACCGTCGCGGGTCACATGAAGGAACGATGGCCCGATGCGGACGTGATCTTCTTCACCGCCGACCTCGAGGCCGCGGAGCAGGCCCGCTCCCTGGGGCTGTTCGAGGTCCTGGTAAAACCCGTGAGCCTGCAGATCATATTCAACACGATCAGCAGCGCCCTGGGCGAGGAGCTTTAGCTGCTTCCGGTCTCAGAAATTGATGAGCTTCCGATCCTCTTTGTACTTGGTGACCACCATTCCGGTGGAGGTGCCCGTGACACCCTTGATCTCACCGACGGTGCCCACGACGAACTCCTTGAACTCCTGGTAGTTGCGGAAGGTGGCCTTCATCACCAGGTCGGTATCACCGGTCACAAGGTAAACGTCCCTGACCGCCGGATTCGCGCAGATGGTGCGCGCCACGTTATCCACTTCCTTGGTATCCACCCGTAGGGTGATTATGGCGGTCACCGCGTCGTCCCCGTAGTACTGGGTTATGTCCTTCTCGTACTCCGAAGTTATGTCACTGGGGTCGGACATGGTATGGCCTTCCGGGTGTTCTTGGTCATACCCAACGTTCAGGTTAAAGTAATTTTCCCACTGGTTACCCGACAGGTACTAATTTTTGGCGTGCCTAAGACTCTCGGGATAGCGCCTCGAGGCCAGGTCGACGTAGATGTCCTTGAAGCCCGTCCAGGTCTCCTTGTACTCCGGTGTGATCTCGCCGATGACCTTCGCGGGGACGCCCACGGCGATGTGTCCAGGGGGGACCTCGCCCTTGTTCTTCACGACGGCCCCCTCGGCCACCACCGCCCACTCGCCCACGGTGGCGTAGTCTGACACTATGGCGCCCATGCCGATGACGGCACCGTCCTCGATGGTGCAGTTGTGGAGGATGGCGCCGTGGCCGACGGTCACGTGCTCCCCGATGATGGTGCGCTCCCCGGGACGGGCGTGGATGATGACGTTGTCCTCGATGGAGGTGCGGTCCCCCACCACGATGGTCCCGTAGTCTCCCCGGATGCGTGCTCCGGAGCCCACGTACACCTTGTCCCCGAGGGTGACGTCACCCATAACCATGGCGTCATCGAAGACCCATGAACCCTCGCCGATACTCGGCACCTTTCCCTCGAACTCGTAGATCATGCCAGCGCCTCGGCTCGGGATAGACCATCGTGCCATATGAAGGTGACGCCGCTAATCGACCGGCTCGTCGCCCTCTTCGATCTCCTCGTCCACGGCCTCTTCGTCGGCCTGCTTGAGCACGCCCACGGTGATGACGGCGTCGGCCTCGTCGAGTCGCATCAGGCGGACGCCCTGGGTGACGCGGCCCATGCACCGGATCTGGTTGGTGACGCTCTCGTACACCGGGATGCGGACGATCATGCCCTCACGGGAGCTGACCATCAGCTCGTCCCCCTCGGAGACCATGCGGACGGCGACGATGGGACCGTTCCGCTCGGAGGTGATGATGCCCTTCACACCCATGCCACCACGGCGGATGACCCTGTACTCCTCGATGTTCGTCCGCTTGCCGAAACCGTTCACGGTGACGGTGAGCACGTCGTTGCCCTCCTTGGCCAGGGCCAGCGAGACCACCTTGTCCCCCGGACGCAGCCTGATGCCGCGGACGCCCGCGGCCGCACGGCCCATGGCCCGCACGTCGGACTCCTTGAAGCGGATGGTCTGACCGTTCCGGGTGGCCAGGAGCACATCCTGTTGCCCGTCCGAGAGGCGCACGGATATCAGGTGGTCGTCCTCCAGGATCTTGAGGGCGATGATGCCCGTCACCCGGGGATGGCTGTAGGCCGATAGCGGGGTCTTCTTGACCTTGCCCTTCTCCGTCGCGAAGAAGAGGTAGTGCTCGTCGTCGAACTCCTGGATCGAACGGAAGGCCACCACCTCCTCGCCCTCTTGCAGGTTGGGCAAGAGGTTGACGATGGGCACCCCGCGGGAGTGACGACCGCTCTCGGGCACCCGGAAGGTCTTGAGCCAGTACACCCGGCCCAGGTTGGTGAAGAACAGGAGGTAGTTGTGGTTGAGCGTGACGAAGAGCTCCTCGACGTAATCCGTCTCCTTGAGGCTCTGGCCACGCAGGCCCTTCCCGCCCCGTCGTTGGACCCGGTAGCTGTCGATGTCCTGGCGCTTGATGTAATTTCCCGAGGTGATGGAGACCACCACCTTGACGTTGGGGACCAGGTCCTCCATCTGCAGCTCGGACTCGTCGAAATCGATCTGGGTGCGCCGGTCGTCGCCGTACCTGTCCCGGACCTCCTCCAGCTCCTGACGGACGATGGCGAGGACCTCCTCCTCGGAGGCCAGGATCTCCTCCAGCCGCATTATCAGCTTGAGGGTGTCCGCCAGGTCCGCCTTGACCTTTTCGACCTCCAGGGAGGTTAGCTTCTGGAGCCGCATCTCCAGGATGGCCTTCGCCTGTATCTCGGAGAGGTCGAAGGTCTCCTGCAGCTTCTGGGAGGCCTCCTGGACGTCCCCGGAGCCACGGATGAGGGCGATGACCTCGTCCAGGTTGTCCAGGGCGATGACCAGGCCCTCCAGGATGTGGGCCCGCTCCTTGGCCTTGCGCAGCTCGAACTCGGTGCGCCGCCGCACGACCTCCTCCCTGAACACCACGAAGTGGGCCAGCATCTCCCGCAGGCCCATGGTCACGGGCTTGTCGTCCACCAGTGCCAGCATGTTGATGCCGAAGCTGGACTGGAGGTCGGTGTGCTTGTAGAGCTGGTTGAGGATGACCTCGCCGATCACGTCACGACGCAGCTCGATGACGAGCCGGATGCCGTGGCGGTCGGACTCGTCACGCAGGTCGGTGATGCCGTCGATGCGCTTGTCCCGCACCAGGTCGGCGATGGACTCGATGAGCCTGGACTTGTTGACGCTGTAGGGCAGCTCGGTGGCCACCAGGCGTTGCCGCCCCCCGCCCCTGTCCTCGAAGTGGGTCTTGGAGCGGATCTTGACGGTGCCCCTGCCGTTGGAGTAGGCCTCCACGATGCCGTTGATGCCATGGATGGTACCGCCCGTGGGGAAGTCGGGGCCCTGCACCACCTCCAGCAGGTCGGCTATGGTGGCCTCCGGGTTCTCGATGACCAGGAGCAGCCCGTCCACTATCTCCCGCAGGTTGTGGGGCGGTATGTTGGTGGCCATGCCCACGGCGATGCCGGTGGAGCCGTTGACCAGGAGGTTGGGCAACCTGGTGGGAAGGACGGTGGGCTCCTCCAGGGTGTCGTCGAAGTTGGGCCGGAAGTTGACCGTCTCCTTCTCGATGTCCTTGAGCATCTCGGAGGCGATGCGGCTCATCCGGCTCTCGGTGTAACGCATGGCCGCCGCGTTGTCGCCGTCCACGCTTCCGAAGTTGCCGTGGCCGTCCACCAGCGGATAGCGGAGGGAGAAGTCCTGGGCCATCCTGACCAGGGCGTCGTAGACGGCGGTGTCGCCGTGGGGATGGTACTTGCCCAGCACGTCGCCGACGATGCGGGCAGACTTCTTGTGGGGCTTGTCGTGGGTGTTGCCCATGTCCCTCATGCCGAAGAGGATGCGCCTGTGCACGGGCTTGAGGCCGTCACGCACGTCGGGAAGGGCCCGACCCACTATCACGGACATGGAGTAGTCCAGGTACGAGTCCTTCATCTCGCGGATGATCGACCTGCCCTCGATGTTGCCGTGGTCGAAGCCCTCGATATCCGGGTCCACCTCCACATCCTTCTGTTCCTTCTCCTCGTCAGCCATGCTTCCTCACCCCCTAGATGTCGAGGTTCTTGACCTCCATCGCATGCTCCTGGATGAAGGCGCGTCTCGGTGCCACCTGGTCACCCATCAGGAGGGTGAACAGCTCGTCCGCCCTCATGGCGTCCTCGATGGTCACCCGCAGCAGTGTGCGTGTCGCCGGGTCCATGGTCGTATCCCACAGCTGGTGGGCGTTCATCTCTCCCAGGCCCTTGTAGCGCTGGATGCTGACCCTGCCGCCTATGTCCTCCACCATGTGGTCCTTCTCGATGTCCGAGTAGGCGTACGCGACGGTCTTGCCCTTGGAGACCTTGTACAGGGGCGGCTGGGCTATGAAGACGTATCCCGCCTCGATGAGCTCCCTCATGTAGCGGAAGAAGAAGGTGAGCAGCAGCGTCCGGATGTGGGCGCCATCCACATCGGCATCGGTCATGATGATGATCTTGTGGTACCTTGCCTTCTCCAGGTCGAACTCGTCGGCGATGGACGTGCCCAGGGCGGTGATCAGGGCCTGGATCTCGTTGTTCTTGAGGATGCGGTCAATGGGGGCCTTCTCCACGTTGATGATCTTGCCCCGCAGGGGCAGGATGGCCTGGAACTGTCGGTCCCTGCCCTGCTTGGCAGAGCCCCCGGCCGAGTCGCCCTCGACGATGTAGATCTCGGTTATCTCGGGGCGTCGGTCGGAGCAATCGGCCAGCTTTCCTGGCAGGGTGGAGGACTCCAGGTAGCCCTTGCGGCGGGTAAGCTCCCTGGCCTTCCGGGCCGCCTCCCGGGCCTTGGCGGCCATCTTGGCCTTTCCGATGATGGTCTCGGCCTCATGGGGATGCTCCAGGAGGTACTCGCCCAGCTTGTCGTTGATGATGGACTCCACGGTGCCCTTCATCTCCGAGTTGCCCAGCTTGGTCTTGGTCTGGCCCTCGAACTGGGGATCGGAGAGGCGCACGCACAGGATGGCGGTGATGCCCTCCCTGACGTCATCGCCGGACATGGCGCTGTCGCTCTCCTTGGCCCCCTTCATGTTCTTGGCGTAGTCGTTGATGGTGCGGGTCATGGCCGCCCGGAAGCCCGACAGGTGGGTCCCGCCCTCCATGGTGTGGATGTTGTTGGCGTAGGCGTACACGCTCTCGGAGTACCCGTCGGTGTATTGGATGGCGACCTCCACCTCGGCACCCTCCCCCTTCCCGGAGATGTAGATCGGGGGCCTGTGGATGGGGTTCTTGTTCCGGTTGATGTACTCGACGAAGCTTACGATGCCGCCCTCGTAGTGGAAGTTCTCCTCGGCCCCCGTGCGGTCGTCGGAGACGTTGATGTGCACGCCCTTCACAAGGAATGCCAGCTCCCGCAGGCGGGCGGCGATGGTCTCCATGTCGAACACGGTGTTCGTGAAGATCTCCGGGTCCGGCTTGAAGGAGATGATGGTGCCCGTGCCCTCGGCCTTCGCCACCTCCTCCAATGCGCTGGCGGCATGACCGCGTTCGAAGCGCTGGTAGTACTCGGTGCCGTCACGGAAGACCCTGACCTCGAGCCACTCGGAGAGGGCGTTGACCACGGACACGCCCACGCCGTGGAGGCCACCGGAGACCTTGTACGACTTGCTGTCGAACTTGCCCCCAGCGTGGAGCTTGGTGAGCACCAGCTCCACCCCGGTCATCAGCGTTCCGCTGTGGATCTCTGTAGGTATGCCCCGCCCGTCGTCGGCAACGGTGAGGGAGCCGTCCTCGCGGATGAAGACGTCGATGTGTTGGCAGTACCCGACCATCGCCTCGTCGATGCTGTTGTCGACGACCTCGTTGAGGAGATGATGCAGCCCGTGCTCGTCGGTGGATCCGATGTACATCGCCGGCCGCTTGCGCACCGCTTCGAGGCCCTCGAGCACCTGGATGCTTTCTGCGGTGTAGGTCTCATCCTGCATGGAAAACCCATCCCTTCCTGTCTTTCGTCCGCTGCACGGTAGAGGTTAAGAATAGATCACCGAGTCGGGTCTACGCGCTCCTCCTTGGGGACGAAAAACTATATAAACGAACAGCTTAAAAGAACCTTCGGTCCAGGGGGGGTCTGGACACCCCTATTTTCGGCATGTCAAGCCGACGGGGGCCCCGTGGGGCGAAGAAAGGGGTCCGTAAGGCATATCATACCCCCCCGCTATCACCTCCCCGTGCGCGCCGTTCTAGACGCCTCCGCCATCCTCGAGGGCTTCGAGCCCGTGCCCCCGGACGAGTTCGTCGTACCCCCCTCCGTTGTGGAGGAGATCTCCAAGGGACGGGCCGGCCGGAGGATGCGGACGATGGTCGATGCCGGCCTCGCCGTCAAGGCGCCCGGGGAGGCCGCGCGGGAGCTGGTGACGGCCCAGGCCCGGACGATGGGCGAGGAGGACCGTCTCTCCGGGACCGACGTGGACGTGCTCGCCCTCTCCCTCGAGCTGGGACTGCCCTGCGTGACGGATGACTACTCCCTCCAGAACGTGGCGGCCAGGCTGGGCATAGAGGCACGCCCCTTCAAGGAGAGGGGGATCAAGGAGGTCTGGGATTGGCAGACCCGCTGCACCGGCTGCGGCAGGACCTTCGAGGAGGACGTGGGAGGGGGGGCGGAGTGTCCAGTCTGCGGTCGGCCCCTGCGGTCCACGCCGCGACGGTGAGACTCACGGCGGTATCAATTTATACCCAACCATCTGTAGACGGCAACGTGCTCCAGGCAACCCATCTCTACAAGAGCTACGGCAAGACCCTGGCCGTTGACGACGTGAGCCTCACGGTGGAGAAGGGGGAGGTGCTGGGCCTCCTGGGCTCCAACGGGGCCGGCAAGTCCACGACGGTGCGGATGCTCGTGGGGCTGGCACGGCCGGACAACGGCAGGGCCTGGGTCGCCGGGCATGACGTGCAGACCGATCCCATCCCCGCCAAGGCTGCGCTGGGATACCTGCCCGAGACCGTCACGATGTACGACCGGCTGACCCTGCGGGAGTACCTGGAGTTCCTGGGTCCCCTGTACGGCATCCTCGGCGAGCGGCTGGAGGAGAGGATCGACGAGCAGGTGGCAAGGGTCGAGCTGGAGCGCAACATAGACCAGGAGATGGGAACCTACTCCAAGGGAATGGTGCAGCGGGCCGCCCTGGCGGGCGCGACCATCCACGACCCCGCCGCCCTCATCCTCGACGAGCCCGGGACCGGGTTGGACCCCAGGTTCGTACGCAAGCTCAAGGAATGGGTCCGGGAGCTCGCGGGGGACGCCGCGGTGCTGGTCTGCACCCACGTGACCTCCTTCGCGGCCGAGGTGTCGGACCGCCTGGCCATCATGCACAACGGCTCCATCCTGGCCACCGGGACGCTGACCGAGCTGCGGGTCGCCACGGGGGCCGAGGACCTGGAGGAGACCTTCGTGCGCGTGGTCGAGGGCTGGTAGGAGGGGGCGTGGAGGATGGGTGCGACCTTCCACATCTACAACCTCGCCGCCACCCTGGCGGTGCGCAGGTTCGTGGCGACGTATCGGAAGCACGTTGTCATGCTCGTCATCTTCATAATCATGGTCGTGTTCTCACTTGCGTTCCTGATCCAAGTGGCAATGATGGCCACCACGGAGGATGGGGCCGCTGACCTCCAGCAGACCCTCACCGCGGGGGCGCTGGCGACCGTTGCCTTCGTGCTCCTCTTCGTTCGCGGCCTCGTGGACGTGCAGCGGGCGGTGCTCAAGGACCGGGCCCTCTGGTCCACACTGACAGCCCCCATTGGCGAGGGGCGCGTCAGGGCGGGCCTGCTCCTGCGTACCATCGTGTTCCAGATGGGTCTCCTAGCCGTCGTCATGGGAACCTTCGCCCTGGTGCTGATGGCGGCCCCCGACAAACCGAACCTTCCCCAGCAGGCGGGCCCCCTGATAGTGCTCGCCGGCCTCGCGGCCTCCGCGCTGCCCCTTCCCCTGCTCCTCAGCGGGATGGGCATCAAGGAGGGCCGTCACAAGGTCGTCCTGGGCGGGCTCATCGCCCTGGAGGTGGCCTTCACCTCGGCCCTCATGTTCGATGCTCCCATGGAGTGGATGCTGGCCCTGGGCGTGGTCCTGCTGGTGGCGTGCGTTGTGGTGACGTACCTCGGGCCACCTGTGCTGGCCCCCGCCTGGTCCTCGACAGAGGGCCAGAGGTACAGGCCCTCGGGCACTCATCGCGGTCTCCCACCCGCCTTCTCCGCCCTGTTGCCGAGGAGCGACCCCATCTCCCGGGCGCTGTTCCGTCGGGAGATGAGCCTCAGCTTCCCTCCCCGACAGCGGCTCTCCATGGCGGGCCTCAACGTGGCCTTGGTGATCGGCCTCGTGGTGGTGAACGTACAGCTCGGTCGGATCATGATGGAGAGCGACCTCGAGGACTACTACAGGGCGCTGGTGACGCCCCTCATGGTGGGCCTTGGCATCTACGCCATATGCTACTTCCAGGCCACGATGCCCCTGGTCGATGGCGTGACGAGGGAAGGGCCCGCGTTCTGGGTGATGAGGGCCGTGCCGGTGACCTCGAAGCGTTACATCGGGGTCAAGGTCCGTCCATTGCTGGCCTTCATGCCGCTCAGCGCCGTGGCGGCCGGGTTCGCCCTGCCGTTCGTGGCGGGAATGGGCTGGGAGGCCATGGCCGTCGGGGTGCTGAGCGCCGCGGCGATATACATGGCCTTCCTGGGCGTGGGAGCCTGGGCGGGGGCCTCGTATGCCAACCTGGACCGCCACTCGAACGCCCCCCCGGACATCGTGCTGGCGTTCTACCTGATGTTCGCCTGCCTCTTCCTGGAGGGGTTCATGCTGATACCGGTCGTGTTGATCGCATTCATAGAGCCCTTCATCGGGGTGCTCGCGGCCCTGGTGGTCGTGCTTGTCGGCTGGGGCATCATGAGGATGGGCATCATCGCGGGGGGCAGGTCGTTGCGCAGATTGGAGATCGGTTGATCATCCTTCGCCAGGCCGGGGGGAGGGCTCACTTGCCGTAGCGTCGCTTGCGGAGCTGGTACGCCCTGATGGACCGCAGGAAGTCCACCTTGCGGAAGCCGGGCCAGTAGACGTCGGTGAAGTACAGCTCCGAGTATGCCAGCTGCCAGAGCAGGAAGTTGGATATGCGCTCCTCGCCCGAGGTCCGCAATATCAGGTCAGGGTCGGGGATGTCCGACGTGTAGAGGTACTTCGAGAACATGTCCTCGTCGATGTCATCCACGGCGATCTTGGTGTCCACGGCGTCCTTGGCAAGGAGGCGGATGGCGTTCAAGATCTCCTCCCGACCCCCGTAGGCCACCGCCAGGTTGAAGCTGTAATCGGTGTATTCGGCGGTCCGGTCCTCGGCGTACCGGATGGCCTCCTGGACCTCCTGGGGCAGGAGCTCCAGGTTTCCAATGGCCCGGATGCGTATCCGGTGCTCGTGGACCCGTTCATCATCCCCGGCCCTGCGGAAGTTCTTGGCGAACAGGCTCATCAGCTCGTCGACCTCCGCGGGGTCCCGGCTCAGGTTCTCGGTGGAGAAGGCGTACACCGTGAGCACCCTGACGCCCACCTCCACGCACCAGTCGAGAAGCTCCTCCAGCTTGTCCCTGCCCATCTCGTGGCCGTCCGAGGCGCCCAGACCGAAGCTGTCCGCGAACCTGCGGTTCCCGTCCATGATGATGGCGACGTGACCTGGCACGGGGCCTTGCTGGACGTCCTTGAGCAACTTGTGCTCGTAGGTCCGGTAGACCGTGTCTGACACTGCCTTCCTGATATCGGACGTGGGCACACCTCTTGACCGTCACGTACCTGACAGGCCATATATACAGTTATCGCAGGCGCGGGAGGAGCTGCCAGGGTCCTCTGGATGGCGGGGCGTTCACGGGTTTCCCTCTCGGTCATATCACCGCATCGGACCTCCATCCACCCACCTTCATCCACCCACCTCCAT
>JAUVEQ010000013.1 GCA_030594725.1 Methanobacteriota archaeon | reverse complement strand
TCAAGCCCAAGCAGGAGGAGGAATCCCCCGGACCCGGTGCGGTCCTTGCCCTTGTCTCCATCGGTCTGGTCTTCGCCCTCGTGGCGACCCGGAGGAGACGGACCTAGGACCCCTCCCCACCCGGACGTCGGTCCCTTCACCGTGGTGATGGTCCTGCTGATCTCGGCCCTGGTCATGGCGGTCGTCCGTGGACGCCGCTAGCGCACCTCGACATCCACCACCGCGTGGACGACGGCGGGCGCGTACGACTTGACCTCACGCCATGAGAGCAGTCGTGCCGAACGGTCCGCGTCCGCGGCGGCGGCCTCGATCGCCGCCATGGGCCTCTCGGGCACCTCCTCGATACCGTACTTCTCGTGGAGGTGCACCACCCCCCCGTCGGGGCCGAGGGCCTCTATGGCCACGTCGAGGAAGTCCTCCGTGCCCCCCACGTAACCCATGACCACCCGATCGGCAACGCCCCTTGGCACGACCTCCCTGCAATCGCCCAGCAGGGGTCTCACCACGTCCTCGACGCCGTTACGGCCCACGTTGCCCGCCAGGTAGCCGTGGGCCTCGATGTCGATCTCGGCGGCGTGCACCCTGCGAGGCGAGCCCAGCACCGCCATGGGCAGGGTGAAGTAACCGATGCCAGCGAACATGTCCACCACCGTCTCGCCATCCCGGACGGTCCGTCCCATCCGCAACCGCTCTCCCACGTTCCCCTTGGAGAACATCTGGCGGGCGGTGTCGAACTCGTACTCCACGCCGTGCTCCCTGTGAACGGTGACGGTACCCTCCCCCCACAGGAGGCGCACCGAGGGCCTGCGGGCGACCCCCGTCACCGGCCCCTCCTCGGCCAGCACCGCGCCCACGCGGAGGACCCGGGCATACATTCCCGCCATCTCCGCCTCCTTCCCGGCGAGGCCTTTGGGCACCCTTATCAGGAGCACTCGGCCGAGCCGCTCCCAACGGTCCGGTAGCAACGCAACGGCGTCCTCGGACCATCCCGCCCCGCGGGCGTCCCGGCGGACGTGGTCCAGGGGGGTTCGCAGCTGGTCACGGGGTGCCAGCTCGCCATCCTCCACCTCCCCCAGCTGATGCTCTATGCCCCGGAGGACGCTGGTGGGCGGAAAGACCCGGACCGGGATGAGGGCGTGATCGTCCCGGGTGGTGACCTTGAGCCCACGCTCGACCACATCGGCGCCCAGGAGGCGGCGAAGGGTCTCGTCCACGTCATCCCGGCGAACCCTGACGACCCGCATGGTACAACCCTTATTAACCCCAAGACCATTGAGGTTTCGGAGGGAGAGAGATGGATTTTCGGGGGAGAGATGTAGTAAGCATCAACGATTTCACCCTTGAGGAGATAAACTACATCCTGGACGTGGCAGAGGGGATGGTCCCCGCCGCGAAGGGCGAGGAGGTCCTCGACCTGATACCGGGAAAGATCCTGGCCATGATGTTCTACGAGCCCTCCACCCGCACCATGCTCTCCTTCGAGACCGCGATGAAGCGCATCGGCGGCAAGGTCATCGGCTTCTCCGATGTAAGGGCCACATCGACCGCGAAGGGCGAGACCCTGGCGGACACCATCAAGATGGTGGAGGCCTACGCCGACGTCATCGTGCTGCGCCACGATCGCGAGGGCGCGGCCCGCATGGCGGCAGAGTTCTCCGACATCCCGGTCCTGAACGCGGGGGACGGCGCGGGACAGCATCCCACCCAGACCCTGCTGGACCTCTACACCATGCGGAGCGAGCTGGGCTACCTCCGGAAGAAGAGCATCGCCCTCGTGGGCGACCTCAAGTACGGGCGCACCGTCCACTCCCTGACCTATGCCCTGGCGAAGTTCGGGGCCAACCTCCACTTCATTGCGCCCGAGGCGCTCCAGTTGCCTCCGGAGGTGGTGTCCCACCTGGAGAAGCGGAACACCAACTTCGAGGTCCACGAGGACCTGTCGGACGTGATGGGCGAGGTGGACGTGCTGTACGTAACCCGCATCCAGAAGGAGCGCTTCCCCGACATCGAGGAGTACAACAAGGTGGCGGGAGCCTTCCGCATCGACACCGACTCCCTTGCGGGGGCCAAGAAGAGCATGATCATCATGCACCCCCTGCCCCGGGTGGACGAGATCGCCACCGACGTGGACGGGACGCAGCACGCCCGGTACTTCCAGCAGGCATTCAACGGGGTGCCGGTGCGAATGGCGCTTCTGTCCCTGGTGCTCGGGGCCGACCTGGGGGTGTTGAAGTGAGGAAGGAGCTGAAGATCAGCGCCATCCGGAACGGCACCGTCATTGACCACATTACGTCGGGCATGGCCCTCAAGGTGCTGCACATCCTGGGTCTGGACGAGGATCCCCCGACCTCCACGGTGTCGGTGATCATGCACGTGCCCAGCCGGGTACACAGCTTCAAGGACATCGTGAAGATCGAGGACAGGGAGCTCAAGAAGCAGGAGCTCAACCGCATCGCCCTCCTGTCCCCCCACGCCACCATCAACATCATCCGAGACGGCGAGGTGGCGGAGAAGCACCACGTGCGACCTCCCCGGGAGGTCGTGGACCTGGCAAGCTGCGAGAACCCCAACTGCATCACCAACTCCCGAGAGCCCGTCTCCACCAGGTTCAAGGTGATACGGAAGGAGCCGATGGTGCTCAAGTGCGTCTACTGCGGACGCGAGCAGGACGTATGCGTCGAACGATTGTGATGATGGCGGGCTAGTCCTTCGCATCCTCTTCCCCATCAGCCTTGGTAAACATCCGCCATCTCATGAGAACTGTGACGACCCAGGCGACGCACACACAGATGATGAAGAGCAGTGCCCACTTCCAGGCATGGCTCTCGACGGTGAGGGTGAAGCTCTCGCTGTCCGTGTTCCCCGCGGCGTCCTCCACGGTCAGCGTGACCTCGTACTCTCCCGCCTCCTCGAACAAGAAGGTCGGAGCGGGGCCGTCCAGGGAGACCGTCTTGCCATCGTACTCAAAGGTCCAGGTGTACTTGACGACGCCCACGTTGTCCGTGGAGCCGATGGCCCGCCACCCGGCCGTCTCCCCCTTCGTGATCAACGTGCTCCCGATGTCCATGATGGCAACGGGCGCCTCGGTGTCCCGGATGGTCAGTTTGAAGGTCTTGGCGGCGGAGTTGTCGGCCGCATCCCACACCCTCAAGGTGACGTCGATGACGCGGGGGCTTGTGAAGGTGTAGGAGGCCGTCACGCCCTCCAGGGTCACCTCCTCAAATTCGTGAACGAAGGTCCAGGTATACTTGACGATGCCCACGTTGTCGGTGGAGGCGGAGCCGTCCAGCAGGACGACCGTGTCCTGGTCCTCGGCCCTGTCGGGCCCCGGCTCGGGAACGGGAGCCGTGGTGTCGAGCACCGAGATCACGTTCCATTCGAGGGCGGTAAGGCCCGCTCCGTCCTCCATGGTCCTTCCCTGGTCGAGAGGACCATCAATTGGCAGTGGTTCCAAGGGACCGATACCCGGGACCCTGGAAACGGGTCCAGCATAGACAGCCACGGCTCCCAGACCCGGAAGCAAGAGAGCGACTGCAATCGCCATCGTGGCCAGCTTAAGTCTGCGCATGTGAACCGACCCCCATCCTTGACGGCCTCGAGCATGCTCGTGACGACGATACATGCTCGTGACATATTCGTGGAAGGTAATCAAGATTGAGACCACATCTCGAGGTAGATAAAGTTTCCATATAAGATGGCCTTGGGAAACCGATCCGGGATCCGGGGCCCATCCTTCCCCCTCACAGCTCGTTCCCGCCCTCGCGGAGCCACTTGAGGTGGGGCCAAGCAAGCACCAGAATGATGAGCGCCATGGCCACCAGGAGCAGGACCCATGGGAGCATCGAGGGCTCCGGCTCGGGGATGACGGCGGGTTCCGGGAGGACGTTCACAGAGGTCTGGGTCTGCGCCTCGCCCTCTCGATCGTCCTCGACCAGGACCGATATCGTGAACGAACCCTCCATGACAGGTATGAACAGCCACTCCCCCACCGTGGTGGCAGCGACGGGGATCCCGTCCAGGTACCAGCTGTAGAGCAGCTCGTCGCCGTCGGGGTCGGTCGCGTTGACCACCACGGTGACCTTCTCCCCCACATCCACCGTGGGAGGCGGGTCGGGGCCGATGGAGATGATCAGGGGGGCCCGGTTCACATCCTCCACGGTCACATCCCAGACCACGTCGAACCCCTCTCCCGAGCGGTCCCTCACCTGGCAGGTCACGGTGTACTCGGCCGCGCTGTCGTGGTCGAAGCGGAACACGAAGGTCGCTCCCTCGTCCTCCACATGGGACCCGTCCACGGCCACCCCGTCCAGGAACCATTCGTACGTCAGGTATCCCTCGTCCGGGTCCTCGGCCTCCACGGAGAACCTCTGGGCACCCCCCTCGGTCTCCTGCAGCGAAACGTCGGGCGAGGCGGGCGATCGACCCAGCTGGAATGGCGGCAGGTTCACGTTGACCACGGACACGTTCCATGTGAAGGTGGAAGTGCCAGGAGGTGAACCGGAATCGCTCACCACTATGGTGACGATGTGCTCGCCCTCGTCGGTGTACGTGGGGGTGTACACGAAGCTGTCCCCCCGTGCCCCCACCACCAGAAGGCCGTCCAGGCGCCAGGAGTACCGCAGCGGCGCGGGCCCATCGTCCTCGGCGATCACGCCCAGGCGCACGGTCTGGTTCTCCACCGTTTCCACGTCCCGTTCGTCGGGCCAGGGGATCAGGAAGGGAGGCTCGTTCTCCAGCCCCACCGTGGAGAAGCTCCATGTGACCTCCGCGGCCAGGGGGTTCCCAGCCGCGTCGGACAGGCCCACCTTCACCGTGACGATGTAGGTGGTGTTGTCCGCAAGCTCGTTCCTGGGGTCCATAACCAGTTTGTGGTACACCCACCGGAGGTTGCCATCGACGCCTGGCTCCACGACCAGGTTGTCCTCCAGGGAGATGGTCTCGTCCATCCGCTCGGAGAAGGTCACGGTGATGTTGGAGGAGAGGGGCACGTCCTCTGAACCGTGGGCGGGGGTGACGTAGCGCACCGTTGGAGGCTCGGTGTCCTGCTGGATGTCCGAGGAGGCGGGCTTGAGCGTCCACGAATCCCCGGCGTCGGTGGCCTTCCCCTCCAGGTCCAGGGCCGCCTGGGTCACGGGCCACTGGAGGCTCGGGTACAGGGAGAGCAGCGGGTCTCCCGTGGTCGTGCCCTCGTAGAGCACCAGGAACGCCTCGGCCATGAGCAGGAGGAACTCCATGGCGTTCACGTCCACGCCTCCGGGGGCGCTGGTGGTGGGCACCGCGTTCTGCGGGGTCACCCGCCAGATGTCGTCGGTGAGCTGACCCGCCTGTCGCACGGCCTCGTCCACCACCGTGCCCAGCCTCAGACGGTTCCAGGGCTGGGAGGGGGAGGCCCCCTCGGTGGGACCGTGGACCGTGACCAGGGGCACGGAGGCGGGCAGGGCGCTCTGGTCGTCGTACTCGGCCAGGGCCTGGGCCAGCAGCCCGTACATGTCCGCCATCGAGAAGTACTGGTAGTCCCCGCGGCAGAAACCCCAGGAGGTCCCGACCCAGCTCGGGTAGCGAAGGAGCGTCCACCGTGCCAGGAGGTCGTTGGCGGCGGCTGCGATCTCGGACTGGCTTACCGAGATGCCGGTCCCGGGGTCCACCATGGCCGCGATGTCCCGGTTGGAGACGAACGACCCTCCCACCGACGGCAGCGCGTCATCGGCCAGCCACTCGACGGTACCGCCCGAAGCATCGTACAACCTCTGTCTCTCGTCCAGGGGTCGGATGGCCTCCAGCGGGAGTCCCGGTGAGTCCGTGTGACCATAGGCCCACTCGGTCGGCGACAGCCCTTGGTCCACCGAGACCACCTTGCTGGCGTTGAAATACAGGTCCGGGTCCATGACCAGCAGGGGCAAGAGGTTCACCCGTCGACCGTCCAGGCTCCCGAACGTATCGAGAAGGCTGCCCTCACCATCGCTTGCCACCGGGAACCCCACACCCGTCTCGTCCAGGGCCACCCTCAACCTGCCGCCCTGCCAGTAGATCCCGTAGGGGGTCGCCACGTCCTCGGCGAGCATGGAAGCGATGGTACCGATGGACGGGTCCCCCACGATCGTTCCCGGGTTCGAGGGGCCGTCCTCGATGCCCAGCTGGATGGCGGCGGTGTCGTAGCGAGAGAGGGAGTGCAGTTGGGCCCCGTCGATCCCCACTCCAGCGATGGCGGCCATCTCGCCCAGCTCGGTGCGGACGGCCTGGATGCCACCCTGTCCCACCGCAAGCTCCTCGCCGGTCAGGGGGTCGCGAGCCCGGGAGAGGAGGTGATCGATGGCGGTCACCCGGTCCCGCCACTCCCAGGCGTAATAGGTTGGATCGTACAGAGGATTCTTGGAGTAGGTCGGTTCGTGGAATGCGGTGTATCCGACCTCCGCCCACCCCTCCTCGATGGCCCGGGTGATGTTCTGGATCGCATCGTATCGACCCCCTGTGGCGTCGGTGACGTCGGCTCCGTTCAGGAGGATGGTCACAGACGGCGAGAGCTCTGGATGGTCCAGCGAGATGTTCGCGATGATGGGCAGGAGGATAGCGTACCTCTCGCCGGAGATGTCGTCGTTGAAGGGATCGTCGTAGGCGCTGTAGAGATAGACGTAGACCGGACGCTGGACGTGTTCCTCCAGCACGTGGATGAAGAAGTCCTGGTACGAGACCGCACCCCCCTCGTCGATGGCCTGGATGACCACCTTCACCGCGTCCTCGGGGATCACCTGCGGTACCCACGTGACCATCCCGTCGGGGGTCACATTCATTCCCTCGGGTCCCCTGGACAGGGCGAAGGTCACGGCATCGCCCTCCAGGTCCACCGCTCGGGCCTGGTAGGTGTAGGTGAGATCGAGGGTCGCTTCCAGGGGTGGAACGGACACGACGAAGGGAGGATTGCTCATGTCCGTGGGGATGCCCACGTACACGTCGTCGAACCACACGGTGCCGGGTCCCACCAGGACGCACTCCATCCGTATCCTGGCCGTGTCGTCCGCCAGGACGAATGGTTCTCCCCGCAGCTCGACCCACAGGGGTTGGTCGTCCTCCAATGACACCTCCCTGGAGTCGATCATACGGCGGCTGTCGTCGTTGACGATGACCCGCAGGACCAACCGGGAGCCCTCCTCCAGGTCGGCCCGCACCCATCCTCCGAAGGGCACCGTGGGACCGCCCTCGGCGTTCTGGCTCTGGAACCATCGCGCCTCCTCGTCGGCGCCGACGCCCACCATGCCGATCATGATGGAGTTGGAACCGTTGTGGTGGAACCGCCCGTCCTGGAACATCTCGGTGTCGTCCGGGGGCCACTGGGGTTCGGGATGCCAGTAGATGGGTCGGGGTCCGAAGGTGGGCTCATCGTAGGCCCGTTCGAAACCCGGGTTGATGATCAGGTTGTTGGGGGTCTCGTCCTGTGCCGATGCCTCCGGGACCAGGCCGGGAACGAGGGGCAGGCCCGTCAGGAGCAGGAGGGCGACCACGACCGTCGTGGCGAGCCCCCGGCCACCCACGGTACTTTCCTCCGGGCAAAAGGTCCTCCCTGGCATCCTGGCTTCGATGCGCCTGGCTGCTATATGAGCGTTGCGGGATGGGATGCCATCAAGGTCCGGGAGGGACCGGACGTTCACTTGCTGAGCCGGGAGGAGTACTCCACCAGGCGCTCTCCGTACTTCGTGCAGCTCTTGAGGGCTGCCTCGTCGGGCTCACCCACCGACACGGGCCCGAAGTGATCGGCGCCGGAAGTGCCCATCACCAGCATCCCGTGGACAAGCCAGGCCTGCAGGATGCTGAGCACCGTGGTCTCGTTCCCACCGGCCCGCAGACCGCTGGACGAGAAGGCTCCGCCGACCTTGCCGGCCAGCTTGCCATGGATCTTGACCGATCTGTCGAAGAACTCCTTGACGACCCCGGCCATCTGCCCGTAGTACGTGGGAGAACCTATCACCAGGCAATCGTAGTCCATAAGGGACCTCACATCGACCTTCTCCAGGACGAGCAGGTCCACCTCGGCGCCCGCCTCCTCGGCGGCCTTGGCGATCTCCTCCGCCATTCGCTTGGTGTGTCCGGACCTGGAGTAGTAACTGACTAGCATCTTGACCATGACCGACCCTCTGCCGTGCAAGGGCGACAAGGGGGAAAAAGGTTGCGACGGAACCCATGAGGGTTCCGCGGGTCCGAGGCGAGGACCTACTCGATACCGCGCTCGGCCTTGATCTCCTTGACGACCTCTTCGGTCGTGCCGAAGTCGAACTTCTCCTTCTCCGTCAGCCTCCGGACGACCTCGTCGACGATCTCGATGGGCGCACCGGCCTGGACCGCCATGTTCCTGGCATGTAGGCGCATGTGGCCCTTCTGTATGCCCTCGGTGGCCAGGGCCCGCAGGGCACCGGCGTTCTGGGCCAGGCCGACGGCGGCCATCACCATGCCCAGCTCGTCGGCGGACTCGATGCCCAGGATCTTCACGTTCGCCCGTGCGGTGGGGTGAACCTTGGTCGCACCCCCGACGAGGCCCACGGCCATGGGCACCTCGATGGTGCCGATCAGGTGGCCGTCGGAGGTCTTCTCCCACTTGGTGAGGGGCTTGTAGCCACCGTTGACGGTAGCGTAGCTGTGGGCACCGGCCTCCACGGCCCGGAAGTCGTTGCCGGAGGCGACGACCACGGCCGAGATGCCGTTCATGATGCCCTTGTTGTGGGTGGCGCACCGGAACGGGTCCTCGGCGGCGAAGTGGTAGGCGATGATCATGCCGTCCACGACCTCCTCGCCTCCCAGCTCGTCCTTGTCGAAGATCGCCCATGCGCGGGCGACCCTGTAGGTGGCCAGGTTGGAGATGATGCGCAGGTAGACGCGACCACCGGTGATGGTCTCCAGGTAGGGCGCGACGGCCTCGGCCATGGTGTTGACCGCATTGGCACCCATGGCGTCCTTGGTGTCGATGATGAGGTGGGTGATGACCATCGGGCCGGACATGGTCTCCAGGACCCGGACGATCACGTCGCGGGCACCGCCGCCGAACTTGACGAGGATGGGATCGCAGGCATCGGCCTTCTCCATTATCTCCTCCTTGTGCTGGAGGATCTTTGAACGGGTGCCCCAGGGGTCCGAGATCCCGGTCAGCTGGATCTGGCCGATCATCAGGGAACCGGAGTGACTGGTGTGGAAGCCTCCCTGCTTCCGGGCCACCTTGGCCAGGTTGGACGCGGCTGCGACCACGGAGGGCTCCTCGATGGCCATGGGCACCAGGTAGTCCTTGCCGTTCAATTGGAAGTTCATCGCGATGCCCAGGGGCAGGGCCATCGTTCCGACCACATTCTCGATCATCCGGTCCGCCAGGTCCTCCCCGAGCACACCGGTGTTGCTGATGGCGGCGGTCTCCTCGTCGGTGAGGTCCACCATCTCACGGATCTTCTCGACCCTCTCGGGAATGGACAATTTGTAAAAACCGCTGATTTCCGAACTCTTCACCATGAAATCGCCTCCCGGAACCTATCCAGGTATCGTTGGTATCCCGTGGAATACGCGCCCCATATAAAAAATGTTCGAAGGTCCGAAACGGCGCATGCCGAACCCGTTGCCATCCAGTGGCCAGCACCCATAGGGGGCCCGGACCCGGGCCACCCCAGGCCAGCGGGCCTGGTAAACATATGCCCAACGATTAAATAGCAAGCTCTCGGTAGAGCAACCTGTACCTCCGGGGGTATGCCTACGGCTGAGAAGAGGGTCAAGATAGATCCGACCAAGTGCATGGTCTGCCAGGGCTCCCTCGGTCTTCATCCCATGAAGGTCAAGGTGGAGAACCGTATCGGCCGCATATGCAACCGGGTGAACAAGCAGCACGCTGATTGGCTCCTGGACAGGAAGATGGACACGGCCTATCTCCGCATCACCTACCGGCGCCGCGGCGGCCTCCTGGGCATCATCGTCCTGATGTTGGCCTTCATCTCGCTCCTGTGGATCTTCTCGTACACAACGGACTTCAAGGGCCCCATCGTGGCGGCCGCGACCTTCGTCAGCATCGTCATCGGCGCGTTCCTGATCATCGAGTTCCGTACGATCACGGTCGGCGACAGGATGCGGCGTATGCTGACCGAGGCGGAACTGGAGAGGCCCATAGTGTACCAAAAGCCATCCGCCGCGCTGGAGAGCATGGACGAACTCGCCAGACACACGGAAGCGGAACCACCAATGCCAGATCCCTTCGCGACGGACCTTGCCCCGGCTCCGACCAGGGCCAGCCCCCAGAGGGCGACCATGACGGCGGAGGACGGCATCCCCGGCATCCCACAACCGGTGGTAGTGGCCAAGGAGTGGGAGGTGATGGCCGGGGAAGAAGGGACCTCCCCCGCGCCCGCAGGGACCCCCGTACCAGCTGCCCAGCCCGCCCCCGGGACGCCAGCTCCTCCAACGCCTCCCATGCCTCTCATCGAGGACCTTCCCGACGACACCGCGCCTTCCCAGGCGCCGCCACCCGTGGCCCCCGCAACTCAAGTGCCTCCGGTGGCCCCCCCATTGGTGCCGGCGGCCCCGACCGCACCGGCGGCCCCACCTCCGATCGCACCGGCGGCCACGCTGGCACCTCCACCATCACCGCCACCGCCACCGCCGCCACCGCCGCCACCACAGACGGTCCAGGCCCCGCCTCCACCGCCTCCCGCGGCGGCACAACCGGCCATGGTGGAGGAACTTCCAGCCCAGGTCGACCAGCGCCCTCCTCCGTCCACGGCACTGTCACCACCGGCCCCAGCCCCGACTCCACCACCACAGCCACCGGCGGCGCCAGTCGCGCCGACCACACCGGCACCTCCCGTTCCCCAGCAGTACCAACCTCCTCCAGCTCAACCGGTGCAACCCCAGCAGCAACCAGCATACCAGCAACCTACTGCCCAGCCACCACCGGTCCAGCCGCCACCGGTCCAGCCGCCACCAGCCCAGCCGCCACCAGTCCAGCCGCCCGCCCCTGCACCGTCTCCACAACCAGCTCAACAGGTCGCTCCGGCACAGCCGCAGCAGCCACCCGCACAGCAGCCCCAACGGCCCAAGAAGACGCCCGAGGAGGAAGCGGACGAGTGGGTCGTGGATTGGGAGTGACCCGCTTCAGTTGACCACTAGCTTACGGAAGAGCCGCCAGGCTCCCAGGTACAGCGGGATGCAGATGAGCAATATCCCCAGCATCTCCAGGCCCACGTCCCAGCTGCCGTAGAGCACGACCTCCCTCATGGCGGTTATCATCCAGGTGACCGGGTTGGCGTTCACGACGACCTGGAGGTTCTCGGGCAGTTCGCTCACGGCGAAGAACAGGCCCCCGAAGAAGGTCAGAGGGAAGATGAGCAGGTTGCCCAAGGTGCCCAGCTGGTAGCCGCGCTTGAGCCACGTGCCCATGGCCAGGCCTATGCAGCTGAAGAAGAAGCCACAGGCGGCGAACAGCACTGGAAGGAGGATCCAGCTGGACGTTACGGTGAGATCGACGAACACCAGGACCACCACCATGCTAATGAGGCCGTTGATGAGGGACTTCACTGTGCCCGCTACGATCTTGGCCAGGGCGATCTCCTCGGTGGTCACGGGCGTCTGGATGAGCCCGTCGAAGGCGTCGCTGTACTCCTTCTCGAACATCATGACGAAACCGGTGTTGAAGAACCCCGTGGAGATGACCGTCATCATGATGAGGCCCGGCATGATGAAGGCGACGTAGCTGATGCCCTCGGGGAGCCAGTCGATCGTGGCCTCGCCGAGGCCTATCCCCATCGTCCATATCATGAACACGGGGAAGAGGACGGCGAAGGAGACCTCGGAGTGGAAGTACTTGAAGTAGACGTACATCTCCTTCTCGACGATGGCCCAGATCCGGTGGGAACTGCTCATTCCCGAAGCTCCCTCCCGGTCATTTCGATGAAAACGTCCTCCAGGGTGGGCTCCCGGAACTGGAGGGTCTCCACGTCGTCGGCATAGTGGGCCAGAAGGTGGGTCGCGGCCGCCTTCTTGTCATCCGTCCGGAACTGGAGCTTGTTGCCCTCGACGGTAACGTCGTAGGCGAAGGGCTTGCCCTCCAGGGATTCCCTGACGCGGTCCCTGGCCTCCACCTTGAGCTGGGCGATCAACAGGATCTCGTGACCCAGTTTGGCCTTCAGCTCTTCGGGCGTGCCAAGGGCTATGACCTTGCCGTGGTCGATGATGCCGATATGGTCGCACAGGGCATCGGCCTCGTCCATGTAGTGGGTGGTGAGGATGATGGTGATGCCCGTGTCCCTGAGGGACATGACCTTGTCCCAGACCAGCCGCCTCGACTGGGGGTCGAGACCGGTGGTGGGCTCGTCCAGGATGAGCACCTCTGGGGAGTGCATCATCGCCTTGGCCACAACCAGGCGCCGCTTCATCCCCCCCGACAGCTCGTCGATCTTCGCGTCCCGCTTGGCGGTGAGCTCGGTGAATGTGAGCACCTCGTCGATCTTGCTCTCGATGTCACCTGCCGGGATGCCGTGGAGCTTCGCGTGGTAGCTCAGGTTCTGGCGCACGTTGATGTCCCGGTCCAGCACGTTGTTCTGGGGCACGACCCCGATGCGGCTCTTGACCTCGCTGGTTTCCTTGACGATGTCCAGGCCCAGCACCGTGGCTCCACCTGAGGTGGGAAGGCTCAGTCCACCCAGCATGCGGATGATGGTTGTCTTTCCCGCCCCGTTGGGGCCCAGCAGTCCGAATATCTCGCCGCGGGGGATCTCCAGGTCCACCCCGTCCACCGCAACCAGGTCATCGAACTTCTTGGTTAGCCCATCAAGACGGATGACCACGTCGTCGTCCATCTGGGGGGCGGATGGATGCGCAGCGTATAAACCTTGCGTGGGGGGGAGGGTGGCAGTGTGTGAGAATAGGGTCGACGATTTCATATTCCATCGGCCTCCTAGCAATGTCATTGGGAAACGGACCCAAGGGGTGGTCTTGTGGAGATAGAGCGAAGGACGGTCGGCATCATCCTGCTGGTGACGGGACTGGTGCTCATGGCATCCTACTACCTGCTTCTGCAGACGTACGTCGGCCCGATAGCGGAGCTGATCGGGGTCGGGTTCTGCTTCATGTTCCTGGGCCTCCTGACCACGGTGGGCGAGATCATGGGCATCGCCCCGGACGAGGCCAAGTGAGGCCGGACCGTCCGCTTCTGTGCAGAGGGTCAGCAGCAGCAAGGCTTATATCCCGCAATCGGATTTCGCAAATCCCCGCCCTGGGGCCTTGGGTGGCGAGCTGGGGTGGCAATTCACGTTCGATGGTGATGACATGGGTGACAGGCCGATGAAGAGGATCCTCGTGACGGGCTCCGTGGGCCAGATAGGCTCCGAGCTGGTCATGGAACTGCGCAAGCGCTTGGGTAACGACAATGTATTGGGCACCTTCCACAGGACGCTGCCCACGGACGAGCTGACGGAATCGGGTCCCATGGAGAAGATACGCATCCAGGACTTTGACGATGTGGCCCGGCTGGTGGAGGAGTACGACATCGACACCGTGTTCAACATGGCGGCCATCCTGTCCGCCGTGGGCGAGCAGAAGCCCCAGCTCTGCTGGGATGTGAACATGAACGGGTTCATCAACATCCTGGAGGTAGCCCGCACCAAGGAGCTGCGCCAGGTCATCAACCCCAGCTCCATCGCGGCCTTCGGCCCCGAGACGCCCCTGCAGAACACCCCCAACGACACCATCCTGAAGCCCAAGACGATGTACGGCGTCACCAAGGTGGCCGGGGAGATCCTGGGCGACTACTACTTCCACAGGTACGGGCTGGACGTGCGCGGAATGCGCCTTCCGGGCATCGTGTCGTGGAAGACCCCGCCTGGCGGTGGCACCACCGACTACTCGGTGGCCATCTACTACGAGGCCGTCCAGCACAGGAGGTACACCTGCTTCGTCAAGGAGGACACCCGCCTTCCGCTGATGTACATGCCAGATTGCCTGAACTCGATGATCGACCTGGCCGAGGCTCCCCTGGAGAGCCTCATCCACCACTGCGACTTCAATGTCACCGCCTTCAGCAACTCGCCGGCGGAGATCGCCGAGTCCATCAAGGGCCATTACCCGGACTTCGAGGCGACCTACGAACCGGACTTCCGCCAGGCCATCGCGGATTCCTGGCCCGACTCCATCGACGACTCCGCCGCCCGCGCCGAGTGGGGCTGGGACCCGGAGTACGACCTGAAGAGGATGACGGTGGACATGCTGGAGAACCTGGAGCGCAAGTTCGCCTAGGCCCCAGCCCCCCGTCCCAGGGGACAACCCTCCACTGGCCCTAGAGGAACACCTCTTCGCTCAGGGGGTTCTTTCCCTTGGACCTTATGGTGGAGTCGAACTCCTCCATGGTGTCGGCGAACTCGGGGCCCTCTGAGGCGGATATCCACCGGAGCATCACCCGCTCCCTGTCGAACCCGATCTCATCCAGCACCTTCTCCAGCAGCGCCTGGCGCCTCCTGGTGAAGTAATTGCCCCTGGCGTAGTGGCAGTCCCCGGGGTGGCACCCGGTGACGATGACGCCGTCGGCGCCCCGTTCCAGGGCGGTGAAGACGTACACGGGGTTGACCCTGCTCGAGCACATGACCCGGATGGTCCGGAAATTGGCCGGCATCTGGAGCCGGCTCACACCGGCCAGGTCGGCGCCCGCGTAGGAGCACCAGTTGCAGCAGAACGACAGTATCTTATGCTCGTACCCGGCTTCCTTCTTCTTCTCGTCGGTCATCTGGTCACCTCCCTACCTCTCCACCTCGTGCAGTTCATCCTCGACGAAGGTCCTGATCGGGATATCCTCATCCGGGTCACGACCCGGGACGTACTCGAAGACCTCCTGGGCCGCCTCCCCCACCTTCTTGAAGATCCTGGCAATGGGGATGTCCACGGGACACACGTCCTCGCACATACCACACGCGACGCAGGAGATGCTCATGTGGAGCAACCTCCCCACGTGGAAGAAGACCGTCCCGGGAGGGGCCCGTGTCGCCCCCTTCCTCTTGAGGTCGTTGCGCCACCATGCGGGTCCGGCCGCGGCCGCCCTCGCCTCGAAGTAGCACATCTGGCAGTAGCAGATGGGGCAGACCTTGGAGCATGCGTGGCACGAGATGCACTTGCCGAAGGTCCTGGAGAACTCGGCCATGTCCTCGCCCGTGAAATCCAGCTCCGCCCGCAGGTCCGCCCGGCCCTTGGCCCTGGCCGACCTCAGGGCCTCGAGGCCCTTCGGGTCCTTGCCGTCCTCCTTCGCCTTGCCCAGGCCCAGGTCCTTCACCATGTCCTCGGCCCGCTGGGTGTCCAGGCGAACGGTGAGAGCCTTGTCCAGGTCGGACCTCCCCACCAATCGCAGCGTCATGTCGACGCCGACGGGCTCGAACAGCTCGCAGCCCGTGCACACGGGCCTGAGCCCATCGGCGCCCTTTCCCTCGGAGGTCGATCTCCAGTAGGCATCGATGTCATCGTCCATCGGATCTCCCGAGGCCCTCTGCACGGGGAACACCCCGGGGCACTCTGGGCTGATCAGGACCAGGTTGTCCCCGAAGGCCTGGTTCCTCTTTATCAGTTCCACGAAGCCCCGGACCTCGCAGGGCCGCACCACGGCGGCCACGGGCTCCTTGAAGGGCTCCTCCTGGGTCAGATGCGACAGCACCTGTCCTCCCTGGGCGGGCATCACGGGGATCAGCGGCACGGCCTCCGCCAGCGCCGCCGGGTCGGTCACTAGGCAGTGGGCCACGCCCCCGCCGTCCTCCAGACGCCTCAGGGTCAGCACCGCCCTGACCGTCCCCTTTTCCAGCATGGTCCTGAGGAGGGTCCTGACGCCCTCGTCCAGGGGCTTATCGATGGTGATAGTGGCGGTCATGGTCAGTCCTCCACCTCGGAGAATTCCTCGAACTGGAACGTGACCAGCGGTCGTTTCTCCTCGGAGCTGCGCCCCGGCATGTACTCGAACCTCTCCTGGGCGTCGTGGGCCACCAGGGAGAACAGCTGGGCCACGGGGACCCCCGTGGGGCACGCGTCCTCGCACGCGCCGCAGGACACGCAGGAGAGCACCATGTGGCTCATCCTGCCCATGTGGAACAGCAGCATGTCGCTGGGCATGCGCAGGCACCCCGATCTGTCCGCCCTGTCCAGGTAGTCGGCGGATGTGTTCCGGAGCTCGGGGGAATCGAACTTGCACTGCTTGCAGTAGCAGATGGGGCAGACCCTCATGCAGTTGTGGCAGTTGATGCAGGCTCCCAGCAGGTCCAGTAGACCGCCGGGACCGCTTGCCCGCTTCCGCAGGTCCTCGTGGGACGACTTCCGCGTGCCCCGCTTCCGGGCCATCGCCTTGTCGGAGGCCTGCTTCCACTCGTCTATGGGGTGGTCGGGGGTGAGGCCCAGCTTGGCGATGGCCTCCAGCCCCTTCTCGCCCTGAGGGATGAGCAGGATCTTGCCCTTCTCCACGCCCCGGAGACCCAGGTGCAGGTCCCCCACGGCCGAATTGGACTTCTCGCAGGTTTGGCAGATGGGTCGCATGGCGCTATCGTCCCACTTGGCCAGGGCCTCGGCGAAGACCCGTTCCCCCTCCTCGGGGTCGCGGGAGAATTCCTGCAGGGGCACCGCCCCGGGGCTGTCCATCGTTATGATGGTGATGTGCCCTAGGTCCACCTGGAAGAGCTTCCGCAGTTCGATGACGGCCTCCGCCTCGCATGGTCGCATGACGGCGGCGATGCAGACCCCCTCGTCCCCGCGCCGGGTGATGCTGGTGACGGCCTTGGCCCCCTGCACCGTCAGGATGGGCGAGATCGGGGCGGCCCGGTCCAGCATCTCGACGTCTTCCACCAGGACATGCATGTAGGAATCGCCTGACGGGACCTTCATGGGGACCAGAATGGCGTCGCAGGCCCCCCCCTCGTGGCCCTTCCTCAGCATCTCTCGGATGGCGGCGTTGGGTCCATCGGGGGCGTCCATGAGGACCCCCAACCCCTTGTGTCCCTCCTTCATCGTATCGCCTCCTCGATCTCCTGGTAGAGCTGTTTGTATGTGAAGTGGTAGAGGGTGATGGCATTGGACGGGCACGCGGCAACGCAGTTGCCGCAACCCCTGCAGATGGCCGCGTTGATGCGGGACACGTTCTTCGTGGGATCGTACACGATGGCGCCGTAGCAGCACACCTCCAG
>JAUVEQ010000160.1 GCA_030594725.1 Methanobacteriota archaeon | reverse complement strand
TATGGCCTCGTGCTCACGGATGCGGAACTTGTCCGCCAGGCTCCACTCGTTGGCCCCCGCCATCAGGGCCGTCTCTGCCAGCAGCTCGCCCGTGGTGGAATCCAGGACCTGGATGGTGCCAGTGTGGCCCGCTGGCAGGTTTATCGCGTTGTACTTGAAGGTCTCGAACACTCCCGAGTTGACGGGTTCCTCGGGGGAGATGACCTTGGATAGGTATCCTCCAACATCCTTGGCGATGACATGGGCGACCGCGACACCTGAAGCGCCGTTGGTCGGGAGCTCGATGTCGGGCCCGCTGCCGTATCCCGATGCCCCGCCCAGGAAGACGCGGGAGTTGACCTCGTAGGTCGCCCCGTCGTTCTCGCAGGAGAACACAAGGTCGGACCATCCCGTCCCATCGAGGTCGGCAACTGCCACGCTGGTCGCGCCGAGGGTGGGCAGCGCGAAGTCGGCCGAAGGACCGATGGACCGGGTGCCATCGCCCAGGTAAACGAAGGAGTCGACGACCCGGCTCTGGGAGTTGTTGATGCTGCAGGCGAATATCACGTCGAGGTTGGTATCGCCATCGACGTTCGCCACCAGGACGCCCTCCGCGCCGTGGGTTGGCAGGTTGGTGGGGCTGATGGCGAAGCCGCCGCTCTCACCCCAGTAGACGTAGCTGAAGATGTCCACGAAGCCCCCGGAGAGGCTGTTGGCGAACACCAGGTCGACCCAGCCGTTCCCGTCGATGTCTCCAGCGGCCACGCCCCGGGCGCCCCGGGTCGGAAGCCGGAGGTCGGGGTCGCTGCCGTCAAAGCCGGAAGCGGTCTGGTAGAACACCATGCTGTTCGTGGCCGTCGTGGTGCTGTCACGGAAGCACGAGAAGACCAGGTCGTCCAGGCCGTCCTTGTTGATGTCGACCGCCAGGACTCCGGTTGCGCCCGTGGTCACGATCTGCACGTCGGCGGTCGCGTTCCATCCGCTGGCCGAGCCCCAGAACAGGGTGCTGTTGACGGTGTAGTCGTTTGACGCCTCCTTCTCCTGGGCGAACACCACGTCCATGAAGCCGTCCCCGTTGAGGTCGCTGACGACCGCATCCCTCGCTCCCATGGTGGGGAACCTGAGGTCGGGGATGATGTCGAAGCCGACGGATGAGCCGAAGAACACCGGACTGTCGGCGATGTAGTTCGAATCCGAGGTCTGTGTGACCGGGAACAGCAGGTCGGGGAACCCGTCGCCATCCAGGTCCGCCACCTTCACATCAGCCGCGCCCGAGGGGACGCGGAACTCGAGGGGGGCCGCGGACAGGTAGTCCAGACCGCCAACGTCCCTGTATGCGACACTGGGCACGTTGTACGTCCCGTCGTTCCGCATGTTCGCGAAGATGATCTCCTCCCCTCCGGCCAGGCCGCTGTCGGCCACCATCTGGCCGCCGATCACATCGAAGCCCTGCAGCTTGGAGACCTTGGCCTTGCCGTAGTACTCCTCACGCCACACGTTCTTGTCCATCCACTTGATGAAGATGCTGTCGACGCTGGGGGTGGTGACCATGTCGTTGCTCCTCAGGGTCACCCTGATGTGGATGGTGGGCACGTCCACACCGCTGAGGTCCACGTCGGGACCCGTGAGGCTCTCGTAGCCCAGCACGGGATTCTTGGCGTTGTCCAGGACGGTGATCTCCAGTTCCGTATTGGGCGGGATGTTGGCATCCATCACCATCACGTCCCACTTCTGGTCCATGGGCCTGTTGATGGGCTTGGTGACGAAGGAGCCCTGGATGTAGTCGAACTTGTTCTTGCCCGCCACTACTCCAACGTACCTGGGGTTGTCCGTGTTGAACGTGAAGTCGCTGTTGCCATCGAAGGTACCCGAGGAGCCTAGGTAGACATGGACCCGGTCACCGTAAGAGTATCCGGCGATGACGTCGTCGTACCCGTCCTTGTTGAGATCGATGACTATGATGTCGTAGATGCTCCCGTCGACGTCGATCTCGACCGGCGGGTTGCTGAAACCGCTGGAGCTCCCCATGAGGAGGTAGATATCGGGGTTCTGCTCGACCCTTCCGTAGGCAAGGTCGGGCCATCCATCGCCGTTGAGATCCCCCGTGGCGACGCTGAGCCCCCAGTTGGAATCGTCTATGGCCACCTCGAAGTCGGCAGACGTGTCGGGGCCGCTCTCGCTGCCGTAGAACAGAAGGGCTTTCTCGCCGTTACTGTCCACGGTGTTGGCGAAGGCCACGTCCACGTGCCCATCCTTGTTGAAGTCATCCAGGGCCACCTCTTCGCACGAGCCGGTGAGGAACATCCTGTCCGCAGTGGCGTCGGGTCCAGCGGGTCCACCGAAGTAGGTTCGACTGTGATCGCTTCCACCGGAGTCGTAATGCTCCGCCGTGACCACGTCGTCGTACCCGTCACTGTTGAGGTCCAGGGAGGCCAGACCGGTGAGGTCCGACCCCGGGAGGGAGATGTCATGGGTGCCCGGGAAGGCGCGGCTCTTGGGATTGAGGAACACACGCACCTCGCCGCCGCCGCCGCCAGTACAGATCAGGACATCCAGCCAGCCATCGCCGTTAACGTCGCCCAGGGCGGGGTCGGTTGCCGTGTTCGTTGCCAGGTTGGTCCGCCTGGCCACGTCGTACATGCCGGTTGCGTTGCCCCACAGTATCCAGGAGTCACGAGTGTAGTCGCCACTGTTCCTTTGGTTCGCTACGACCATGTCGATGTACCCGTCGTTGTCGATATCACCCGCGAAGAAACCCCGCACGTTCTCAGCGTATAGCTGGGTGCGGCCCTGGTATCCGGTCCCTGCAGCATTGGGGTAGTACACACCCATCTCGAGGCGATTCGAGCTGCCGCTATCACGACTGGCGAATATTGCGGGGAACTTATCGTACTTGCCGTAACCGGGCGCATAGGTGTTCTGTTTGGACATGTCGACCTCGATGGTGTCACCGGTGAAGTTGACCTTCGTGTACTCATCGATCTTGCCGTCCCCGAGGAAGTCATCCCGCCACATGTCGCCCGAGATGTAGTAGATGGTCCACTTGAGGAGCAGGGGTCGGTCGAGGCCCGCGGCCTCCAGGTCGGCCTGGAGCCGGATCTCTGGGAAGGCCTTGACACCGACGCCGGAAAGGGGCACCTGGATCCTGTCCAGTTTCAGGTAGCCTGGGATGGGCTGGTTCACGTAGCCCACGATGGCCGAGTCCTCGGTGGCGTTGAGCACGGAGATCTTCACCGAGCTGGTGCCCGGGGTGTCGATCTCTAACACGAGCAGGTCGTATCTGTATCCGGGGGGTGCGAATATACCCTCTGATGCGACGAGACCGCTACCGTGTCCCGCGGCCAGCTCGACGTGACCGCTGGTCACCACGGTGTTCTGGGTGAAGTTCACCTTAGACGAGTCGTCGAAGTCGTCCATCCATGGACCGACGTCATGAAAGCCCATGCCCCCACCGACCAGCTCGCCGTCGGAGGCGGGGCTCCCGAAAAGGCTTGGAAGACCGGACGTCGCCATCAGGAAGACCAGGATCATCACAAAGAAGGTCTTGATATTACCACTTTTCATTTCGCACCCTCCAGAGGTTTCGGAACGCACTCGACCGAGTACGTGGGAGATGGGGTAGAGGGGTATTGCTAGCCCTAGCTACCCAACATCCCTGGGCACTCCAGGTTATCACCGGTTTTAAAGGTTGTGATATGGTACTTGATTCACATCCGCGGCCACGGGGTCCCATTTGGAGGCATCAGGACGGCCCCGAAGCTATCGAACGACCCCTTTCTAGGAGATGTGAAGGGGTCGCCCCCGCCCCTCACCTATTCCGAGAACTTGTCCTTGAGCTCCTTGTAGGTCTCTTCCGTGATCTCGCCCAGGATGAAACGCTCCTCCAGCTTGGCCAGCAATTTCCCCTTGTCGGAGGAGGGCGCGGCTGCCTTCTTGGGCTCCGCCTTGGGCTTGGCCCCGTGCTCCTTGAGAAAGGAACCAGTGTCCTTGGCGTCCGAGTAGTACCAGCGGCCATCGATGTTCGTGACCTCGACGCCGCCCTCGACCGTCTTCTTCTCCCCCGTGGCCAGTGCGTTGGCCAGCTCGACCCAGTCCCGATCCGCCAATTCCTTGGACGGGATGCCGTACGGAAGGCGGCCGATGGCGTTCTGGTATGTGCGCTTCGCGTTCTCGACGCGCATGGCCTCCTTCTCCTCCTCGGTCTGGACAGCAGCGGCAGCGTCTCCGCCGGCGAACAGCTTCTGCACGTCAGAGGAGGCCTCCGCGGTGACACTGGCCTGCATGGTCAGCTGACCGTCAGCAGGGCCAGCCATCTCGATCTCCTCGTAGTCGTCGGTCTCGGCCTCCCAGCCGGCGGCCTCGGCCTTCGCCTCGGCCTTGCCGCCAGCCGCGTCGCCCTCCCACTCGTCGGCAAGCTCCTTGATGGCGGCGTGGGCCCGCTTCATGGACTCGACCTTCTCCTCCTCCACCATCTCGGCGTCCATCCTCTCCTCGTACGCCTCGGTGCGTCGCTTGCCCATGACCATGAAGAGCACGGCACCTATGACCACCAGGGCCACCAGTATGCCCGCGATCATGAGCCAGTTGGTGCCCTCGGGCGAGTCGATGGGGTCCTCATCGTCCGGTGGGCCCACGACCTCCTTGGGCTCGATGTACAGCACGATCATCGTGCTCTTCGTGTAATCGGGGTCGCTGACGGTCAGGGTGATCTCGTGGGTGCCAGGCTCCAGGAGGGCCACCGTGATGCTGGAGCCCCGGCCCAGCTCGCCGGACATGTTCGAGGTCCAGACGAACTCCAGGACCTGTCCTAATGGAACGTCCGGGTCGTCGCACCTGCCGTGGAGACTGAAGCTCTGGTTCACCTTGAACGTCTCACCCGACCACGGGCTGGTGATGCTGGGTTCGTCCATTGGGTCGTTCTCGTTCTCGATGATGATGACGAAGTTCAGGGAGATCTTCTCCGACGGCGATATCACGTCCCAGATGCGCAGTCCGAAGCGCAACGTGCCCACGGCGTCGTTGCCAGGCGCGAAAGTGATCGTGCGGGCGACCTCGTCAAGGGTGACCGCCGTGGTGTTGACCAGGGCCTGCACCTCGTCGCCCTCCACGTCGGCCACGTCGTACCTGATGACCAGGGTCTCCCCCTGCTTCATCGTGTAGACCAGGGGGTCCGTGGCTGGTGGCTCACCGTCCACGTAGGCGATGATGGGAGGGTCGTTGACGGGGTTGATGGTCACGACGACCTTCTGGTTCGATGTGTCCTCGCCGTCGGATGCTACGAACACCAGCTCCACCTGGCCGAACCAGTTGGGCTTGGGGGTCAGTGTGACCACCCCGGTGTCGTGGTCGATGGTGACGGTGAGGTTCTCCGACTCCGAGGCCAGCGACCAGGTGATGGGGTCGCCGTCGTCGTCCTTGAACGCCACTGATAGGTCCAGCCATTCCGAATCCGTGGTGTCCTCGTCGAGGTCGGGGTCCGGCAGGTCGATGTTGGTCGAAGGGGGCGCGTTCTGAATGACCACCCAGGCCAGTGCCGGCAGGCCCTCGTCGTCACCGTCCCAGGCGCTCACCTCAACGGACCAGTTCTGGCCCTTGGCGGTGTGGTAGGAGGGCACGATGTCATCGGTGAGGTCCGCCATGAGCTCTCCGTCCAGGTACCATCGATAGATGTACTGCAGTCCCGACGTCTCCAGGTCCGATGCGCTGGTTATCATCTCCACACGGAGCTGGGCCGTGGTCACGGGTGTCGCCGGTTCCAGGTCGACCACGGGCGTTGTCGGCAGGTTGTTCATTATCTCCAGGACCAATGGGAACTCCACCCAGTTCGAGAACTGGCTGTCCAGGTCCGTCACGTCCACCCGGAAGTCGTAAACGCCCACCTCCGCGTCCACCCTCGGGGTGATTGTGGTGAACCATCCATCCTTCTCGTCGTCGTACTCCAGCGTGCCGATCAGGTAGTCCTTCCATGTGTCGGTGCCGTTGATCCGGTGCTCCACCAGCAACATGAGCTCGCCTGGCAGGTCGTAATCGTCGGTCACGTTGACCCAGAGGTCCACGCTCCCCAGGCGATATACCGATGGCTCGGACACGCCCATATCCAGCACCTGGGGTGGCGTTCTGACCCGCTTGGTCCAGTTGAGCCAGAGGTCGTCGAGGGCGAACGAGCCCGGCGTCGCGAGCCCGTCCATGGTGATCATGATGCGGATCATGGGATGCTCCTTCACGCGGAACAGGCCCTGGACGTCCCATTCGTTCGTGCCCGTCTGGATGGACGTCTCTCCCAGCACCTCCCAGGTGTAGGCGTCCACCAGGCGGACCTCGCCGCTTATGGATGCGCCCTTGGTGGCAGAGTATCTGAGGGTGTGGACGGTCCCCGTATCGCGCGGGGGGTCGTCCACCGCGATGGCGTTCGAGAGGTAACCGCCGGTGCCGTACTCGATCAGGTCGGCCGCCACAACGTCGAACGCGCCCTCCGTCGGCAGCTCGATGTCCGGCGTCGATGACCAGCCCGACGCCCCGCCCAGGTACACGTACGAAGGAATCTGGTACGAGTTGGCATCGCGCTGGTTCGAGAAGACGAGGTCCATCCAGCCAGTGCCGTCCAGGTCCACCACTTCCACACCCATCGCACCCATCGTGGGCAGCCTGGTCGCAGCGGACGACGAGAACTCCCTGTTGTCGTCATTGAGGTAGGCGATGGAGTCAACCTCGTAGTCCTGGGAATTGTCCCACTGGTTGGCGAACACTATGTCCAGGAGGCCGTCACCGTCCAGGTCGGCCACCTTCACGTCGGATGCGCCCAGGGTCGCCAGGCCCAGGGGGGTAACCTCGAAGCCGCCACCCGTCTTGCCCCAGTATACCCAGCTGTCGATCTCGGCAAAGCCACCGCTCAGGTTGTTGGCGAACACCAGGTCCATGTAGCCGTCGTCGTCGATGTCACCGGC
>JAUVEQ010000010.1 GCA_030594725.1 Methanobacteriota archaeon | reverse complement strand
TATCCCTCACCTCCTGGCCCATCCCCATATGGAACCCCGGACGAGGCCGCAACCAGCTTCCTTCACACCTTGCGGAGGATCGTTCACGCCATCTCTCTCATGGCGGTCTTCAGCCTTGCGTTCTTCGTCCTCGTCGATGTGCTGATCCTGATCTGGGGTTACTGGCCAGTATCCCAGGCCGCCATGTCCTTCGAGAACTACACCATCGTGTTCGCGATCGCACCGGGGCAGGTCGGCGAGTCCACGTGGACAGGATGGGGTGCCTTCGTCGCGGGAGCCGTGCTGTTCTTCATCGGTCTGGTGCTGTTCAAGATCAAGAGGGAGGGCAAGATGCCTGGACTTGCTGGCGTCGGGACCCTCATCGTCGCCCTGCTCTTCGGTCTCTCTGGCTTCGGGATGTTGGCCTTCGGGGGTTACCTGGCCGCTACCGGGCACATGATGGATGGCCTCGCCGTCCCGAACATCTTCCCGACCCCCGTGGGACTGATGGCCCTCCAGTTCACGCTGATGGTCCAGTGGCATAGCATCATGATCGGGGCCATCCTCATGTCGGTCTGCGTGATGCTCATCGTGGACACCCCGGCCATGGTGAAGGACGCCAAGAGGAGCCTGGGGAAGATGGAGCTCCCCACCCTACGGACCGACAACACGTGGATCGTCATCTTCAGGATGTACATGGCCATAGTTGGCTTCTATCTCATCTACAACATCATTCTTCTCATGTTCACCGTCGAACAAGAGGTGCCCGCGTTCGATGAGCAACCCCTCTGGCAACAGTTGCACTCCTTCGCCGTGGCATCAGTATGGGAGGAGATCCTGGTCCGCGTGCTCATGCTGGGCCTGCCTCTGCTGGTATACCACGTGCTCGCGGACCGGAAGGAGGCCTCCGTCGGTCGGTACCTGGTGGGTGGCGGGTTCAAGATCGACATCGCCGCCTTCGTCCTGATATTCGTCTCCTCCATGGTGTTCGCCCTTGCCCACGTCTCCGGCTGGGACCTTTGGAAGGTGCTTCCCACGGTGATATCGGGCTTCGCCTTCGGGTACCTGTTCCTCAAGAGGGGGCTGTGGGCCGCCATCATCCTTCACTTCACCTTCGACTACCTGGGCATGACAACGGACGTGCTCATGGAGTGGGGCATCGACATCACCCTGCTGTTCAATCTGTTCTTCTTCTTCTGGGTGCTTGTCGGCCTCGTGCTCCTGATACACTACCTCGTGATAATCATCAACGAGGGACCCGACATCGTGAGGACAGCCCTCTGGGGTCCAACGCCGACAGCGGATCCCGGGGCGGAAAGGTTTAATGGTCCACAGAACCTCGGGGCCGGCGATAAGGATGAAGGTCCTGAAGAGGGACCTCCGCGGGGGCATGATGAAGCTCCTGGTGGAGAACGGAGATGACCTTTGGCACCTACGCCACCTGATACAGTCCGGGGACATCGTCTCTGCGGTCACGTGGCGCAGGGACGAGCGTTCCACAGACATGGTCAGGGCCGAGAAGGTGGACCGTCGCCGAATGTACCTGGGCCTCGAGGTGGAGGAGGTGGAGTACGCCGACTTCTCCGACCGACTGAGGATCCTGGGCCTCATCCGGGAGGGACCCGACGACGTGCCCCGGGGCGCCCATCACACCCTGAACGTGGAGGTGGGCGGCGATGTCAGGATCCGAAAGGTCCGTTGGCGCCGCTTCGAGCTGGAGCGCATCGACGAGGCGGTGAAGGCCACCCGAAGGCCCGCGGTGCTCATCGTCTGCATAGACGACGAGACGGCGGTCTTCGCGGCCGTGCGCCAGATCGGTGTGGAGAAGCTCTCCGAGATCCTGGGACCCGGAAGCATGAAGGGTGTGGACAAGCCCCCCAAGGGCATCAAGGAGGCATGGTTCCAGGAGATGACGGAGGAGCTTGCCCGGGTGGGAGCGGCCGACCTTCCCCTCATAATCGTGGGTCCCGGGTTCACCCGGACCGACCTGCTGGACTACGTGAGGGCCCATCGGTCGGACCTGGTGGCCAGGGCGGCCACCGAGGGCACGGGTCAGGCCGGAATGGTGGGCGTCCAGGAGGCCATCCGTCGGGGCATGGTCTCCCGGGTCGTCGAGGGTGCCCGGGTCGAGCTGGAGACGGAGATGGTCGAGGATGTCCTGGCCAGCATCGGCCGGGGGGACCACATGTCGATATACGGGCCCAACGAGGTGCGCGGGGCCGTGCGTGCGGGCGCGGCCGAGACCCTGCTCGTCTCCGACGACGTCGTCCGGGAAGGACCCGTGGTGGAGCTCCTCGACGAGGCGGATAACATCGGCACCCGGGTGCTGATCGTCTCCACCTCCCACGAAGCGGGCGAGAGGCTAAGCCGGTTGGGAGGTCTAGCGGCACTCTGCAGGTATCCCTACGACCCACGCGATTCTTAGGGCCAGTAACTAACGCCCCAAAGGTTATTTATAAGCAGGGCATTAAATACGATTAGGAGCCCTGCTGGGCTTCTGGAGGCTGTTGGGAGATGCCCCTTTTCAAGCGCCGAGACAAGAAGGACGGGCGCGAAAAAGAGGAGAAACCAGAGGGCAAGAAGGTCCCCGGGGAGGGGGTCGAGGAGCCCGAGGATGAACCTACCGAGCCGAAGGAAGGCGAGGAGGAAGAGGGGGCGGAACAGCCCGAGGGCGACGAGGGCGAGGACGACGAGGACGACGACGAGGGCGAGGACGAACCATCCATCGACGAGCTCATCGAGGGTATAGAGGCTCGTGATGCCGAGGCAGCGGCGGACAGGCCCGTCGAGATGGACGAGGCCCTGGGAGAGCTGGCCGGCGAGGACGTCAAGCTGGTCAAGATGGCCAAGAAGGTGGTGGTCATAGGCGACCCCGCCGTGGGCAAGACCTCATTGATCAAGCGGTTCGTCCAGGACGTCTTCGACGACAGGTACCTCAACACCATCGGCGCCAAGGTCATGAAGAAGGAGCTGGGTGTGAACCGCCCGGACACCGGGGAGATCGTCGACCTCAAGCTGATCCTGTGGGATATCGCGGGCCAGGAGTCGTACGAGATCGTCAAGAAGGCCTACTACCGTGGCGCCTCGGGTGCCATAGTGGTGTGCGATTCGACCAGGAAGGAGACGATGGATGACCTTCACAGGTGGATAGAGAACCTGTTCGACGTGACCGATGTCATCCCGCTGGTCATCATTATCAACAAGATCGATCTCGATGAGGAGACCCAGTTCACCGAGGAGCAGGCCAGCGAGGAGTTCGCAGCCTACGGGGCGGGCGTCTTCAGGACCTCCGCCAAGACGGGCGAGAACGTCGAGAGGATCTTTCACGAGCTGGGTAAACTGATAAGCAGATGATGAGGCTGATAAAGTGTCGAAATCCAACGAGATCCCCTTCGTGGCCCTTCCTGTGGACATATTCACCGCGATCCGCGACATGCTGGGCGAGTACGACCTCAGCGACAAGGAAGAGGAGTTCTTCGAGACCCTGGGAATCAGGTGCGGAAGGGCCGTGGTCAAGCGGACCGGCTTCACCTGGGAGAGCGACGAGCAGCTTGCCGATGCCCTCGTGTCCCTGTGGGCCGAGGTGGGCATAGGTCGCCTCACCGCCAAGGACGTGGACAAGGGCGGCGTGGCCGCCGAGGTCACGGACACCGTCGAGAGCCTGGCCCTGGGGAACGTGGGAGAGCCCTCCTGCCATTTCACCCGGGGTTACATCAGCGGCGTCGTCAGCGAGTTGTCCTCCCGTGAGCACATGACGGTGGAGGACCAGTGTGTCTGCGAGGGCCACCCCAAGTGCGTCTTCACGGTGATACCTTTATAGGTGCCCGGACCCCTCCCATCGTCGGAACGACCACCGGGAGGTATCGGGAACATGAGCGACGCCTACATCTTCGATTCCAACTTCTACATATCCTTGGCCCAGACGAGGCATCCCCAGGCCATCGACAGGGTCTTGGACCTGACGGCGGGGAAGGGCTGGGAGATGCACGTGACAGAGCCCATCCTCGGCGAGGTGCAGTACGTGAGGAGCAAGGGCTCCAAGCACACCGCCATGCAGCTGAGCAATGCGATGATGGAGGTGCATCCCGCCGACGACAAGGCCATCGTCAATATGCGGACCCAGCTGGGCGGCGGTCACAGGGCTCCCCAGGCCCCCGACCTGTCCCTGATGGTCCTGGCCGATGAACTGTCCAAGGTAGGGAAGAGCGTCAAGCTCATCAGCGACGACTTCAAGATCTCCACCAGCAGCAAGGAGATGGGCCGGTCCTACGCCGTTCTCTCCCCCTCGGTCTTCCTCTTCACCCTGTCCCGGGAGCTTACCGGGGACGACAAGAAGCTTGTCCGGATGCTCTACAAGAAGGTCCGCCACGGCGAGATGGAGTACGTCCTCTCCCGGGCGGACATGTACAACGCGGAGGACAAGCTGACCTGGCTCATGGACAACCTGCTCACCACCGTGACCGATCCCGAGGGTCAGCCGACCCACGCCGCCACGGAGGCCGCCCTTGCCACACCTGGCAAGGCGCCCGGGCATACCGTCAAGGGCGGCGACTGGGACGCCCTCATCCGTCACTTGAGGGGCGAGCATGTCAGACGGGGCCACATCAAGTCCTTCGACCCGATCATGCCCCACCTGGAACCGCTCACCGGACTGATGGATGTCCTCCGGGAGATCCACAGGAAATCGGACGGCGGGGATATCCCGGCCGCCCTCCGCTACAGCCATTCCGAGCTATCGACCCTGAAGTCCCAGCTCCAGCTCTCGGTGGGGGCCCTCGACTACGAAATGGGTCGCATGGTCCTGCGGGCGTACGCGGAGATGTTGCCCCACCTGGAGATGGTGACCGCCCTTCTCCACATCAACGTGGGCGAGGTCGTGGACTGCGAGGACCACCTGGACAACGTGGCCCTGCTGGCCCTGGCGGCGGGTCTCAACCATATTGTGGTGGAGGCGAACTACCTGGAGGCACTCGTCCACGTCTACCGGGATGCCTGGGATGATGCGGAGGAGCAGTTCTCCCTGACCTTCCGCCTCGCCGACCAGGCCGGGGACGAGGCCACCGTCCTACGTTCCCTCATCGGCGGGGCCGTGGCGAGCCAGCTGAACAGCGACTACGAGGGGGCCGAGGAGATAATGTCCCAGGTGAACGAACGGGTCGAGGCCGATCCAGGGTCTGGCTCGGTGGCCCTGGAGGAGTTCGGGGACCACTTCACGAACTTCGGCGCCACGTACCTGGCCGTCGGACTGTACAACGAGGCCCTCGAATGCGCGGTCGAATCCCAGGCCCCGGAGGACGCCGGGCGCATCCTGGGCAAGCTGCGCAGGGCACGCCTGTCCATGGGTCTCGAGGAGAGGGAGACGGCCGTCGAGATCAGGGACCTCATCGACATGGCCAACGACATCCAGGACAAGGAGCTCCTCGACACGTACCTGGCCATGAAGGAGGAGATGGTCACCGAGATGGAGAGGATGGACGATCCCCTGGAAGGCACCTTCGACGAATGGTCCCCCGCCACGCGCCTGCCCGACCCCCTGGAGGATTGGCTGGACATCGTTCGTGCCGACCCTCTGCCGAAGGGCGAGGGAACGATCCTGGTCTGCTACTCAAGCCAGATGGGCAACGTGGGAGTGCTGGTCAACGACACCGTGAGCCTTCCCGGCATCGAGCTCGCCCGCTTCAAGGTCACACCCTCCAGCAAGGTGAAGCTGGTGGAGGCCCCGGAACCGTTCCGCTCCGGCTACAGGCTGAGGGGGATAATCGTCCTCCACGAGGAGGACCCGTACCTGCTGTCGCGCAGCCCCATACGGCTCCGCCGGCAGACGCGACTGGTTCCCGAACTCCATCACCAGTCCGGCTAGCCGATCTCGTCCAGCCGGTAATCTCCCCAAGTCTCCTTCCCCAGGAGTATCCTTACCTCCTGGGGCGTCAGCACGGGCACGGGGTACGCTGACTGGTCGTCCACAGCTATCCTGGGGCAAGCGGTGTTGACGTACGCGTCCATCCCGAGGGAGAACAGCCTGTCGGGACCGACGTCCTTCATCAGCACGAGCAGGGGCTGAAGTCCCGATTCTTGGAGCATCGTCCGGAGCGAGCGGGCGAGGGCCCATCGCTGCTGGCCCGGTCGGCTCTCCACCAGGATGCCGAAGGTCCGGGCATCCTTGGCCCGGCCGATGGCCGCCGAGCGCAGCCTGAGGATGCGGTCCCGCTCCTCGTCGACCCTGCGGGCGGTCCCCGTCTCGACATCGGCCACCACCACTATCCTCTGGAAGGCAAGGGCCACACCCGCAGCATGGAAGCCACCGCCGCCCACCAGGAGGAACGCGTCGACGGAATCGGCCACCGACCTTGCAGCGGAGAGGTCACAACCCAGGACCTGGCCCGGGAAGGCCAGCCGCCGTCCTCCCTCACCGATTGCCGTCCGGAAGCCCGCCTCCTCCAGCACAGCCCCCGCATCCTTGATGGCGTGGCGATGCTGGGTGGTGGTGAGAAGGCCGATCCGGCCTTCCGGTGGCAGCAGGGGGACCGCGGCCTCGACGGCAGGTCGTACATCCAGCCGGGACGGCGCCTCGACGAACACCGTCGGCAACCGCGGTGGCGTGTCGCCGAGGAGGGTATGGCCGATGTGTACGACCATGTCGACACCAAGGGGCTCCAGCTGGTCGTCCAGCAGATCGCAGGCACCGTAGCACGGGTCGGCGGACACGATCACCACCGCCCCCGTGGCCTTCTCGATCCGGGTGGCTAGGTAATGGGCCCTTCGCTTCAGACCCTCGGGCAACTGCAACGCCACGAGATCAGCGTCACGAGCGTTGACCTCCTCGATGATAGCATCGACATCCAGGTCGAAGGTGCTAGGGGGCCCCTCCCCTTCGGAACTGCCATCGTCGGTTATGCCCACGCCTCCCTCAGATCTCACCTTCCCCGGAGAGGTCGTGCTCGACCTCGGAGATGAGCGCCACATTCTCCCGGAGCCCATCGACGCCCAGGCAGATGCCGCTGATGCCTATGCGAAGCAGGAACTCCACGAGGCCCGGGTCCAGGGGACCTGCCGTCTCGATGATGACCTCCTTCTTGGCCTGGTGGGCCGCCTCGGTGACCAGCAGGATGGCCTGTCGAACGGCCTTCTCGTGGGCGGTAAGGTAGCCCGTCCCCCTCATCCCATTGGATGTGGGGTCGATGGAGAGCAACGAGGGCAACAGCTCGTCCAGGCGCACGAAGAACCCGTCCGAGACCTGGGAATAGAGGTGCAGGAACAGCAGGGTGGATGGCACGGACACATCGATGTACACCCGGAGGTTGCCCGTGCGTCTCACCCCCTCCTCGAAGAGCACGTTGTACAGGACCTCCACCTCGTCCACGGTCCTCGGGAACGGTATGACCACGTGCAGGTTGGTCATGTGCAGCTCCCTTCGGGCCCTTCGGATCGCCTTTGCCTCCGCCCTGAGGAGGGGCTCCCCCTCGGGGGAGATGAGACGCGCAACACCGCGGAAGCCCATGGACGGCACGGCCTCCATCTGCTCCATATCCTCACCACCCACGAGTCCGATGAACTCGTCGGACCGGAGGTCGGTCAGCTGGACGTACACGGGCTGGGGGAAGCTGGCCTGTGCCATCGCGACCTGGCCCGCCGTCAGGGACTCCACGAGGCCATCAGCGTCCTCATCGATGGCGACCAGGGGATGCTTCCCCTCGGTCACCTTCACCAGGTACTTGCCGTCGTCGAAGCGGACACCCGTGATGGGGATCCCGGGCAGGTCCTTGATGACCGAGACGTCCTCGGTGGCGACCAGCACCTGCATCTCCGTCACCGGCAGGTAGGGCCCCAGGTCCAGCTGTTCGGGCGAGAGCACCTCTTGACCCCCGACCCTCATCGCAGGTTCCTCCTCCGCCTCCGTCTCGGCCTCGGTTCCCATCTCTGATTCCGGCTCCGGTTCTGGCTCAGGAACTGGCTCCGTCTCGAGTTCCGGCTCCGGTTCTGGCTCAGGAACTGGCTCCGGTTCTGGCTCAGGCTCCACCTCTGGTTCCAGCTCCGGCTCAGGCTCCACCTCTGGTTCCGGCTCCGGCTCCACCTCTGGTTCCGGCTCCGGCTCCACCTCTGGTTCCAGCTCCGGCTCCACCTCTGGTTCCGGCTCCATCTCCGCCTCGACCCTGTCGAACTCCTTGACCGCGGGGGCAGGTGGTTCCATTTCGACGGGTGGTGGCGCAGGACGCCTCTTGGTAGCCATGCCCATGGCGGCCAGGACCTCCATGACGTCATCGTCCTCCTGCATGGCGGGTCGAGGGGGAGCCGTCTCGATGGGTGCGGTCGGTGGAGGGGCCTGGGCGGCGGGAGCCGCCGTCGGTGGCGCCACCTCCTCCTCCTCATCGTCCTCCATCTCCTCGATGGCGGACATCGGAACGGCGTTCACGACCCACACGCCATCCTCCACCAGGGCCCATTCGAGGACCATGGGTTGACCGAAGATCTTGAGAGCCAGGCGGGACAGTCGTGCCAGCTCCGCCATGGCCTCGTCCGGTAGCTTGGGCTGGCTGGCAAGGTCGTGCGGGAGCCTGATGGGACGCATGCGCCCCGCTTCGTCGGGATAGTAGAACTCCTCCTGGGTCCTCTGGTCACGGTCCTTCACCTCGCCCGACTTCAGGTCCACCAGGTAGGTATCGGGCTCGACGATGCCCTTCTCCAGGGCCATGGCGCTTCCCAGGACGGCCTTGATTATCATGTCGTGTCCCGCCTCCTCGTCGGGGACGGTGAACGCTACGCCGGAGGCCTCCGGGGCGATGTCGTGCTGGACCAGCACCGAGGCCCGGACGTCCTCCAGGTCCCAGCCGATACTGTTGAAGAACCTCAGGCTCTCGGGGGTGTAGAGGGAGGCCCATGCCTCCTTCACGGCCTTGTCCAGGTCGTGTCGGTCGTGGACCGTCGCGCGTCGCTCGAAGGTGTCGGCGAAGTAGGGGAATCGCTCCGGGTGGAAGGCGACGGAGACGATCACGGACACCTTGGGAGCTCCCACGGCCTGCTGCCTGGCCAGGTGCTCGTACGCCCCGATGATGCCGGCCTCGATGTCCCAGCTCATCTCGGAGCCGAGCACGATCTCCACCGCTTGACGGGAGAGTATCTCCAGCCCCCTTTCCTCCGGCAGATCGGCGGAGAACATATGGGCCAGCTTGGCTCCGGCCCCGGAGGTCTCGAGGAAGTCGTGGAGCGTGTCGGCGGTGATCACGAATCCGTCGGGGACCCGTACGGCGTTCTCCAGCAGAAGATGGAGCTGGTGGGCCTCCCTACCGACAATGTCGACATCGAGTGCCTCTGGCTCCGTTAGGAATACGGTGTAGTTGGCCATGGGTGGCTCCCCCCGGTCTCGTACTGACTGAGGGGATAAAAGAGTTTTCTACGGCCAGACGCCGTCCCACGGTCCGGGAGGCCTCCTAGGTGCCCAGGAGTTCCTTGCCCTTCTGGATGATCACGCGGGTGGGCGTGGGCATCTTCATGCTCGCCTTCCGCAGGGCATCCTTGGCCTTTGCGAACTGGGCCTTGTGAATGCGCAGCATGATCAGCCGCGTTCCGGGATAGACGCGGGCCGCGAGGCTCACGTTCTTGCCGAAGGCGCTGCGCATGCCCTGTGAGACACGGTCCGCGCCCGCACCGGTGGCCTGCTTGTTCTCCCTCAGGACGTTGTGAGGATAGATCAGGATCTTGAGGTGGTAGTTCATCACGCCCGTCTTGGTCATGACCCTGTTGGCGGTGATACGGGCAGCCTCCAGGGCATTGTGCCGGATCTGGCACATCTCCCTGGCCACTAGGACCAATTCGATGGGGAAGTCGCCCTTGGTGTCCCCGGCATTGAAGTTGGCGATCCGGAGGTTGGGGATGCCGCCCATGTACTCACGTCGGGTGTAGGGTAGGCCGACGACCCGGCGATACATCCTGTTCGGCTTCCTTGACATGTTATTTCCTCCTGTTGACCCGGACGCCCGCAGGTTGCCGGGCGTACATATATGTTTTCATCCTCAGAGAAGGCCCACTTCAAGGACCTCCACCGACTGGACGCCGTCGATCCCGTCGATGGCCTCCTCGATCGCGTCGGAGATGTTGCCGCCCGAATCGGGCATGGTGACGGCCATCTCCATCGCCATCAGTCCGAAGGCGAATGGCTTGACCTCCACCGCATGCAGCTCGGCACCGTTGCTGGTCACGATCTCCTTGATATCGATCTCGAGGGCGGCCATATCGACCTCTGGACCCTCTGGCATTACCCTGAACTTGATAGCGACCGTTCCCATGGGCAGTCCACCTATGGTCCCTGGAACCCGCACTCGGGGCATTTGAACGTCACTCCCTGGCCCCGGCACTGGGTGCACCTGCCGACCAGGACGTTTCCACAGGATGGACACTTGAAACTGGCCCTTCCCTGCTGGGTAAGGGGAACTCCGCAGGATATACACCTGGATGCGACCTCCATGTGGTTCACCGGGCCCCTGTAACGTGTACCCCTTATTGAGCTTTTCGCATCTCCCAAGAGGGTCCACAACAGAATCCAGGCCGGAATTGCATCGTACAGGCAGAAGTGAAAACGTTTTCCACGTGATCATAATAGTTCCCAGTGGGATCATCAATAGGTATTCAGCGAGGAACGGAGGTCTTCCGATGACATCCATCGAGCTTGCCCGAACGAGAGGATCCACGCGGATTCTAGCGGTATGGATAGGTATCTGGTCGGTCATCGTGATGTTCATTCTGTTCATCGTCGTCGGTATGGCGATCGCCTTTTGTGGTCACGGGAGTGAGCGTCCTCTACCTGTAAAAGTGGATGGAATACCAGGGGCCAGGGGTCTCCCACGACCTCGATATCGTGAAGGAGCCGTCGAAGGGCAACGTATGACTCTGTCGGTTATTGAGAAATTTAGGGTAACCTAAATATAATTGACAGAATAATATGGTTCCTTGTGGATTATGTCATAAGATTTAAATAATCAATCAGACTAATACGGCATGGAAGTTCCGGTGTTGATATCCCACTTGCCAGAATTCCGACCGTACAGGACTATGATGTTCGCAACCGTTTCACACAACCCCTCAACCCCCGGATTTGCCCGGGCCCAATGACCCCAACGTAACGATCGCGAACATTAAACACGAAACCCCATAAACCCCAAACCCCCTTTTACCCCCTGTATGGGTATCGGAACCCGGCTCGTGGGAGCTCTAGTTGCCTTCGGGTGACGCTGGATCTACCACGGGCCCGGCAAATCCACCCATCGTGTGGATTGTCGAGCCCGCGTTCCGCCGGATTAGAAGGGTTCCGAGAGGCTCAGCGGTACGCGAAGTAGTCCTCGATGTTATCGTCCGCGAGGTTCACTTCGATGGGGGCGCCCTCTTCAGGCCTGCTCGATCCCGTCGGTCTCGGTCTCCTCTAAGATCAACCGCCACACGATGACCGCGATCAAGGCCCCTATTATGGGGGCCACCCAGAACAACCACAGCTGGGCGATCGCATCGCCTCCGACGAACAAGGCCGGCCCCAGCGACCTTGCCGGGTTGACCGAGGTGCCGGTCACGGGGATGCTGACCAGGTGTATCATCGCCAGGGCGAACCCTATGGCGATGCCAGAGAAACCGGAGGGGGCCTCCTTGCTCGTGGCCCCGAATATCACAAGGAGGAATATCATGGTAAGGACGACCTCGGTCAAGAGCGCGCCGGCGGTATCCACCTCGTTGCCGTAATCCTTACCCCACCCGTTCTCTCCCAGGCCGTCGGCGTTTATATCGTAACCGCTCATGCCGTTGGCCACCGTTAGGAGCACTCCGGCGGCGATGATGGCGCCGATGCACTGGAAGATGATGTACATCATCGTGTCCCTGCTCGATATCTTCCCCCTGAGGAACATGGCTATGCTTATGGCCGGGTTGATGTGGCATCCCGAGATGTGCCCGATGGCGTACACCATTGTCATGACCGCGATGCCGAATGCCAATGCTACGCCGGTGTTGTCCAGCGTGTTCCCGGCCAGGACCACGGTCCCGCAGCCGACGAACACCAGAACGAAGGTGCCCAGGAGCTCGGCCATGTACCTCTGCATGTCGCTGTACGCCATCCAGTTCTCCTCACCTTGGACAATATCGATGGGACGGATCCGCCCGACCCGATGAGGGTGGTCGCCTTCCTCCCCGGTCGGGCCATGGTGTGGCAACAATAAAGAATTGTTCGCTCCCGGGTCGTTCGGACCGATGGGAGATGAGCAGGGGATCTCAGCGGTACGCGAAGAAGGCCTCGATGTCATCGTCCGCTGGGTTCACCTCGAGACGGACGAAGCCGTACCGCTCGAACTGCACGAAGGCGTCATCATGCTCCATCGCCAGGGGTTCTGAGATACCCTCATCATGGCCCCCGTCGGGACGCCGGACGACGGTGGGCACGCCCTCCGGGGTGGTCCAGTGGACGATGGGGACGCCCTGCTTGAGGATCGACAGATCGTCGCCGATGTAACGAGCCTCCCTTGGGCCGGAGAGCTCGAAGTTGGCAAGGTCCTTGAGGCGGAACCGGCCCGCGGCGCTCAGCTTGCTCAGGTCCTCCAGGGGGATGACCACCCGGTACAGACCGTTCTCGCCCTCGGGCAGGGCAACCTCGCGGAGCCCCATCTCGGGCCTGTCGGGATGCACGGGTGCGTGGCCCACCAGCGGATGGTCACAGCCGAGGGCCAGCTCCGTGGGTCTTGCCACGAAGAACAACCGAGGCGATGTGGCCTCGTGGATGTCCCTGTCGTGGGCGTAGAGGGTCTTCCAAGAGAACTTGATCTCGATGGGCCTGATGGAGGCCTCCACCCAGTACCTGCGAAGGGCCTCGGGTGACAGCCCCCTCCGGCCCAGGGCCCGTAATGTGCCCAGCCGGGGGTCGTCCCAGCCCGAGTACTTGCCCGTGGCCAGGGATTCGCGGATGTGGGAGGTCTTGAGGACCACGTCCTCGATGGACACGAAGCCGTAGTGATGGAACTGGGGCGGATCCCACCCGAGGTACCTGTAGATCCACTTCTGACGCAGCGTGTTGTTCAGGTGGTCCTTGCCCCGGAGCACGTGGGTGAGCCCCATCAGGTGGTCGTCGATGGCGACGGAGTAGTTGTACAGGGGGTAGACGCGGTAACGGTCCCCGGTCTTGGGGTGGGGCTCGTCCGAGATCCGCAGGGCCACGAAGTCCCTGAGCGCCGGGTTGGGGTCGGCCAGGTCGGTCTTGATGACGACCACGGCGGTCTCGGGCTGAAACTCCCCCTCCAGCATCCTGCCCCAGAGGTCCTCGTGCACGGCCGGGACCGTGTCACGGTGGGGGCAGGCCCGACCGTGGGACTTGAGGTCGCGCCAGGTCTCGACATTGCAGGTGCAGACGTAGGCCGCGCCCATCTCGAGGAGCCTGCGCGAGTGGTCGTAGTACAGGTCGAAGCGGTCGGTCTGCTCGTAGTGGTCCGTCACGTTGCAGCCCAGCCACTCCATGTCCTCGCGGATCATCTCGTAGGCCTCGGGCATCACACGGGCGGGGTCGGTGTCCTCCAGTCGCAGTATGTAGCGACCGCCGTAGCGCTTCACGTACTCGTCGTTGAGGATGGCGGCACGGGAGTGTCCGACATGAAGGGGTCCCGACGGTCCCGGGGCGAAGCGCATGACCACCTCGCCGTCGACACCCTCCAGGTCGGGAAGGCCCCGGTCCCTCTCCTGGGTCGTCCGTTCCACGAGGGACGGGTCGATGGCCTCCAGCTCGGCCAGCTGCTGGGAGGCGTCCATGTCGTTCACCACCGCCACCTCCCCCTTGACGATGCCTGTGATGTGCTTGGCTGAGGCGCGCCACTCGGGCCGCTCTCCCAGGACACGGGCCATGACCGGGCCCATCTCGCAGGCGCCCTCGTGCTGGACCGCGTTCTGGAGCGCGTACTTCCGCGAGGTCTCCCTCACCTCGTCCTCCGGGGGAGGTCCACCGTCCGCATCCTTGCCCATGTCTGCTCACCCTCCTTCCATCGTCAGTGATCCCGGGCGATCATGTAGTGGATCAGGCCGCGGAGGAACTCCCTGTGCTCCGAGGGGGGCAATGCCCGGAGCCGGTCCTCGGCGCGGGTCGCGTAGTCCTCCGCCATCGACCTGGCGTGATCGATGGCGCCCGTCCTCTGCATCACGTCGATGGCCGCCTCCATCTCCTCGATGGTCGCCTCCACGTTCCCGAAGGCCCGGAGGAACGTTGCCCTGTCCTCGGGTCCGGCAGAGCCCAGGGCGCGGATGGCCATGATGGTGTGCTTGCCGTTGCGTATGTCCGAGCCCACGTCCTTGCCCAGCTTGTCCTGGTCCGCGAATATGTCCAGGTAATCGTCCCATATCTGGAAGCCGATCCCCATCTCCCGGGCGAACATGCCCATCTCCTCTGTGAGGGCGTCGTCGGCGCCGGCGACCCGGGCACCACCCTTGGCCGCCATCTCGAACAGGCGGGCCGTCTTGAACTCGACCATCCGCAGGTACTCGGCCTCGGTGACGCCTCCCGGTTCGGCCTCCTCGAAGTCCATGTCCCACTGTTGCCCCTCGCCGATCTCGAAGACGGTCCGGGCCGCCTCCTGGACGAGGGTCCTGACCGTGGCGTCGTCGGCCTCGGTCCGGGTCATGACCTCGAAGGACAGGGCGAACAGGATGTCCCCGGCATTGATGGCGGAGGCCTGGTTCCACACGGTGTGCAGCGTGGGCCTGCCCCTGCGGACGCTGTCCCCGTCCATCAGGTCATCGTGTATGAGGGTGAAGTTGTGCACCAGTTCCAGGCCGCACCCGAAGGGTAGGGCCCGCCAGGACGAGCCCGGGGACATCGCATCCGCCACCGCAAGGGTCAGCACGGGTCTGAGCCGCTTCCCCCCGGCGCTCGGATAGTAGGCTATCGCCCTGAGCACCTCGGGATGATGGCCTATCGCCAGCTGCCCTTCGAGGTAACGCTCGATCTCGTCGAGCCGGGACGCCATGTAGGCCTTGACCTCCGGGGGGGTCGACCTCGGTGGCCAAGCACCATCCTCTCCCCCCATGCTCACTCCTCCTGCTCGAATCGGGCAAGATATGCGAGGAGATTGTCGGCCAGGATGAACTCCTGGACCTGGAGGTCGGGAACGTTGCCGACCCCCACCAGGAACATTGTGGTCCGCAGTTCCTCCAGGACCATCTGGAGGGCCTCCAGCGTCTCCGCCCTGCCCTTGATCGATGGAGCCAGGACGGTCCTGGCCACCCCCGCCGCGCTGGCGCCGAGCACCAGGCCCTTGGCGACGTCCAGTCCGCTCCGTATGCCTCCCGTGGCTATGACCGGCAGCACCGCGGATGCCTCGATGACGCTCACCGGCGTGGGGATGCCCCAGTCCTTGAAGGTCCATCCGATGCGGGCCCGGGCGGTCAGGCCACGCTCCTCGGCGCGCACGGCCTCCACCGCGGCGAAGCTGGTGCCGCCAGCCCCGCCCACGTCTATACCCTTGACCCCGGCCTCGAGAAGTTCCAAGGCGACGGCATGACTGATGCCAGCCCCCGTCTCCTTGGCGATGACCGGGATGTCCTCCGCCAGCTCGGCGATGGCCTCCAGCACACCCGCTGCCCGGGTATCGCCATCGGGCTGAGCGATCTCCTGGAGATAGTTGAGGTGTATCGCCACCATGTCCGCGTCGATCATGTCCATGGCCCGGCGGATGTCGTTGGCGCCCAGGGCCTTGCCGCTCTTCTGGTCGATGAGCTGGGGAGCGCCGATGTTGGCGATGACCAGGGGAATGTCGTGGTCCTTCAGGGGATGGAAGGTCCTCGCGTAGTCGGGGTGCTCGAGGGCTGGCCTCTGGCTGCCAACGCCCATGGGTATCTGGAGCTCGGCCGCTGCGGCGGCCAGGTTGTCGTTGATCTCCTGGCCGTGGGAATGACCGCCCGTCATCGCGGCGATGACGATGGGCGCGCCGACCTTCTTGTCGAAGAGCTCGAAGGTGGTGTCCACCGCCTCGATGTCCACCTCCGGCAATGCGCAATGGATGAGCTGGACGCCGTCCCAGAAGTTCTTGGAATTGACGATGTCGTCCCTGAGACAGATGTCCACGTGGTCCGACTTCCGCTTGATGATCTCGGGTCTGGTCTGCCCCGTCGACCCGTCGCTACCGTCAGCAACGGCGGGTCGGTCCTCCTCGAATCCGGTCATGTTCAATCATCTCCCGCTGGGAAGCACCCGGGTCCCCTTGACGCGACGCCCCTCCAAGAGGGACCGCAGTCGCCCGGGGCGATTGCCCCCGATGATCCAGGTCTCCTTAGAGCTGGCGGCCACCTGGAAGGCCTCCTTCAGCTTTCCCCCCATCGAGCCCGTAACGTCGGCCACGCCCTCCGCGGCCGTGGTGCCGACCACCTGGGCCCCGTCGGGGGAGACGGTGCGCAGCAGGCGTGCGCCGGGGTCGGCCGGTTCGCCATCGTAGACGCCGTCGACGCCGGTGACGAAGACCGAGAGGTCGGGTTTGAAGACGGCTGCCAGGCCGGCCATGAGCAGGTCGCCCGACGCGATGGCCACACCCCGCTCGGTGTCCATGAGCACATCCCCGAAGGTGACGGGGACCAGGCCCCTTGCGATGGCCCGCTGGAAGGGCACGGCGTCGAAGGCGACCATCCGGCCGTCCTCCAGCTCGAGCCAGGTCGCGGGGGGCAGCGATACGGCGGGGATGCCCGCCTCTATGAGGACGTCCAGCACCCTGAGGTTCAGGTCGCGCACGTCCCGCTGGACGATGGCGGTCCCCTCCACCTGCCTGTGGTCCGTCATTCCCCTGGCCAGGCCGTACTCGGCGGCGCGCACGTGGCCGAAGCTTCCCGCACCGTGAACGACGATGAGCCCCTCTCCCTTGAAGGGGGCCAGCTCCCGAGAGAGGCGACGGGTCACCTGTGAACGGAATGCCAGCGGCCGGGCCTTGTCCGTGATGACGCTCCCTCCCAGCTTTACCAGTCGCATGGCTTCGCCTCCCTTGGCAGAAGGTCGGATAGGGGCCGCCCATAAATCTACTTTTTCGCTCCTCGCCGGCACCGTCGAAGGTTATTAATAGGACGGGGTCGAAGAATCTACATGGATTCTCCGAGGTCCTATGTCATTTTTATATATGACCTCTCCCTTTACCAAAACTCACTCCCGGCGGTGTGTTCTCATGATTAGGTTCGGCCCGAGTGGCATCCCCCTCTCCTGCAAGGGCAGGACGCCTAGGGACGGCATCGAGGACGTCCACATGCTGGGACTCAACTCGATGGAGATCCAGTTCGTCCGCGTGAACGTCCACGACCGCTACGCCACCGAGGAGGAGGATGGTATGGTTCCCACGGACGTGGAGAAGGAACTGATCGTCGACGTCCTCCGGCACGTGGACGACGATAATGTGGAGCCCGTATGGGAGAAGAACATGAAGGTCGAGGAGGGCGACACCCTCCGGGTCCTGACCTGCGGGATCGGCAACGACTACAGCGAGCTCAAGGAGACCGGCCGACTGGCCCGGGAACTTGACGTGGACCTCTCACTCCACACGCCCTACTACATGGACCTGGGCGGCGAGGACGGCATATCCGAGCGGTCCATCAACAACGTCATCTACGGGGGCATGATCGCCGACGCCCTGGGTGCGGGGGTCGTGGTCACCCACATGGGCCTCTATGGCGACCTGGAGCTGGACGAGGCCACCGACTCCGTCATCGCCAAGATGGAGTCCCTCACGGGCGAGTACAGGGAACGCAAGATCAAGGCCCGCATCGGCCTCGAGACCTCCGGCAAGCAGGTGGTGTACGGCAGCCTTGACGAGATCCTCGACGTGGTCTCCCAGGTCAAGGGCACCGTGCCCGTCCTCAACTTCCCCCACATCCACGCCCGCGAGCACGGCTCCCTCCAGAGCAAGGAGCAGTTCCAGGAGGTCTTCGACAGGACGAAGAAGGCCTCGAAGCTGAAGTGGTTCTACACGCATTTCTCCGGCGTCCAGCACGAGGGCGGGAACGAGAAGCGCTACACCCCCATCAAGAAGGGGGACCTCAAGTTCGAGCCCCTGGCCGAGTGCATCCTCGAGAACAACTTTGACATCACCATCATCTCGAGCTCCCCGCTCCTGGAGCACGACGCGATGTACATGAAGGTCATCCTGGAGCGGGTCATGCTCAAGCGGGAGTCCAAGATCCAGAGGCAGTTGAAAGAGGCGTCCAAATGACCGAGCGTGGTCCGAGGAAGAAGGCGCTGCGTTACCTGTCCAACGGCATCCACCAGACCATCGACAGCATAGACTGCGCCCTCGCGGACAAGCTGGTCGACGCCATCCACAAGGCCGAGCGCGTGTTCATCTACGGCGCCGGCAGGTCGGGCTTCGTTGCCCGCTGCTTCGCCATGCGCCTGGGCCATCTGGGTCTCCGGGTGGTCCGCATGTCGATAGACGAGGTGGACGCGCCGGGGGAGCGGGACATGACGATCATCGTGTCCGGGACCGGCGAGACCCAGTCATCCATCTTCTACGCCCAGAGCTCCCGGGACGGGGGCACCCTGGTGGCCTCGATAACCGAGGTCGCGAAGAGCAGTCTGGCCAGGATGTCCGATATAACCATCCACCTGGACACCCCCAATGACGAGGACCGGGAGGTCTACGCCCCCATGGGCACCATCTTCGAGGATGCCTGCCTGATATTCCTCGACACCGTGGTCGTCGACCTGATGGTACGCCTGGAGGAGACCGAGGGTTCGATGCGCAAGCGCCACGGGCAGCTCTACTGAGCCCCCACCTTCATCGCCGGCGCCTACCTGCCAGAGCGAGCAACGCGACCGCGACCAGGGCGATGGCCATCGGCGCCAGGAATGGCGGCAAAGGGCTCTCCTCCTCCGGCTCGTTGGAGAACTCCGCTGGCACCCCCGCCGCCCCAACGCCTGCCGCATCCCAGTTGACCCGTACGCGATAGTCCCCGTCCTCCCTGATGGTCAACGTGTGGGCGTAGGCGTAGACGCCGAAGCCTGACACCGGGGCGACACCGGCGGACCGGAGCTCCCGTGAGGGCACCCGGAAGGTGATAGTGTCCCCCTCCACGATGACCTCTAGATCTGGAAGGTCGTATGTGGAGCCCCCCTGACCGTTCTCGTAATACATATTGCACACGGTCCGCGCCTGGTCGCTGAAGGTCCATAGGAAGGAGCCGTTCGTGTGCTCCCACGGATTACGGAGGGCCTCCGGCTGCCGGTGGCTCCCATTCACGAAGAAGACCCAGTACTCCGTACCCGCCTCGTCCACGACCTCCGCCGCGAACCTGAGTGTAACTGTCACCATGCCGGCGGTGTGGTCGTGGACTGCCGTGATGGATACGATGTCGATGTTGGAGGAACGGTGGTGACGACCGTAGGACTCGAGCACCTCGCCCCCGGCCCCGTCCGAGGTGAAGGTGAACAGGTAATTGTCGTCGACGCTGTCGTTGTACTCCAGGTCGGAAAAATCATTCTCGGTGAAGACGGGCATGAGTAGGAAGTCCATCGGCACGGACCGGACCTGCAATGACCCGTTC
>JAUVEQ010000117.1 GCA_030594725.1 Methanobacteriota archaeon | reverse complement strand
GGAGGCCAGCCGATACCGGGTCCCGGTGGGCGTCAAGATCGCAGCGGTCCACAACAGCGCGGCCATCGCCTCGGGAATGGTCCGTGCGGGGGCCGACTTCATAACCATCGACGGGTTCCGCGGAGGGACGGGAGCCACGCCCCGCATCATACGCGACCATGCGGGCATACCCATCGAGATGGCCATCGCCACCATCGACCAGCGCCTCCGGGAGGAGGGCATCCGCCACAAGGCCACCCTGTGCGTGGGCGGCAGCATCCGTTACGCTGCCGACCTGGTGAAGGCCCTTGCCCTTGGTGCGGACGTGGCGATGATGTGCACCCCGGTGCTCATCGCCATGGGCTGCCGGGTGTGCCAGCAATGCCACAGGGGCCAGTGCGCCTGGGGCATCGCGACCCAGGACCCCGCGGCATCCCAGCGCATCAATGTGGATATCACGGCAAGGCGCATCGTCAACCTCTTCCACGCCTGGAACGAGGAGCTCCGTGAGATCTGCGGTGCCATGGGCATCGACTCGGTGGAGTCCTTGGTGGGCAACCGGGACAGGCTGAGGTACGTGGGACCGAACCCGAGGATAGCCGACATACTTGGCGTCAAGCACGCAGGGGAGTCATGGGGGTAGTATCATGGCAGGCACACCGAAGAGCTATGCGGACAGGACCGTCGAGCCGGACGAGAGCGCGTATCCCGACGGGGCCGTGCTGGTGAACGCCTGGTCTACCGAGGAGAACAGACCCCTCAAGTTCTACGACCTCAACGCCCGCATCCACCAGGTGGCGGACGAGGGCCACGGGCACATCGTCGTCGTCAACGTGCTGGGCCAGAGGTTCATCTGCGCTGGCATGGAGCACAAGGGCGTGAAGGTGGACATCTACGGGACCCCCGGCAACGACCTCGGGGTGTTCATGGACGGCCCCATCATCGAGGTGTTCGGCAGCGCCGAGGACCAGGCCGGCAACACGATGAACTCGGGCAAGATCATCATCCACGGCAACGCCTGGGACGTGACGGGCCTCGCGGCCCGCGACGGCAGCATCTTCGTGAAAGGGCACGGCGGCTACCGCATCGGCATCCACATGAAGCAGTACGAGGACTTCCGGCCGGAGGTGGTCTACGGCGGTGCCGTCAAGGAGTTCTTCGGCGAGTACATGGCCGGAGGCGTCCTGGTGGCCCTGGGCATGGAGATCGACGAGGAGGGGAAAACAACGGACATGCCCGCGGACCGGATAGTCCGCGGGAGCCTCGGCAGCGGCATCCACGGAGGCGCCATCTACGTCCGGGGCGACGTACCCGACAACTACCTCGGAGTCGCGGCCTCCATCCTGCCCTTCGAGGAGGAGGACCGGAGCACCCTGAGACCCATCCTCGAGGAGTTCTGCGGTCACTTCCAGGTGGACATCGACAGCATCTGGGAGCGGGACTTCACGAAGGTCGCAGCGGCATCGTCCCGGCCCTACGGTGGATACTACAATCCCAGGTCCGTGTGAGAGGCGATCGCATCACCGCTGGGGCTCGATGATGACCTTAAGCGAGTCCACCGGGTTCGCCACCAGGTCGAAGCCCTCCTGGACCCTCTCAAGGGGCAGCCGGTGGGTGACCAGGTCCTCTACCTCCACCTGACCGGTCCGTATCAGCTGCATCGCGGCCTTGATGTCGGGGGGCGCCGCCGCGTAGGTGGTGACCACGCTGACCTCGTCCGCCCACAGCCTGTTGAAGGGCATGGGCAGCTCGTAATCGGGCTCGGTGGGTGCGAAGAAGAGGATGGTCCCACCCCTGTCCACGCATTCCCAGGCCTGCTTGAGGGCCGGCAGGGCACCCGTCGCCACGATGACCAGGTCCGCCAGGCGGCCGTCGTTCTCGAGCTCGACGAAGGAGGCGACGTCGTCGAAGGCCGAGCAGGTCTTGCACTCGGCGCCCGCCTCGGCCGCCTCCCGGCGCGCATCCAGCACGTCGGTGGCGATCACCTTGCCCGCGCCCAGGGCCCGGGCCAGCCTGATGTGGAGAAGACCCGTGAGACCCGCGCCCAGCACGAGGACGGTGTCCCCGGGCTTGATGCCGGCCCGCCGTTGGCCGCGGTAGACGCAGGCCAGGGGCTCTATGAAGACGGCCTCGTCGTAGGCCATGCCCTCGGGCAACCTGTAGGTCCCGTTGGTCACGTTGATCTCGGGCACCCGGACGAACTCGGAGAACCCTCCGGGGTCGAAGTTGGTCGACCGCAGGGTGTCGCACACGGAGTGATGGTCGTCGAGGCAGTAGTGGCACATGTTGCACGGCACGTGGTGGCTCACGAACACCCGGTCGCCCTCTGAGAAGGTTCCCACGTTCTCCCCGGCCTTGACCACCTCGCCACCTATCTCGTGGCCCAGGATGCAGGGCGCCTTCTTGACCCGGTACCACTCCATCACGTCGCTGCCGCAGATACCGCTGGCCATGACCTTGACCAGCAGCTCGTCGGGCCCGATCTCGGGAACGGGCCGTTCCTCTACCCGGACATCTGAGTTGCTGTAATAGACCGCGACGCGCACGACGGGGGTCCCCTAGTAGATGACCTCTTCCTTGTCAGCATCCGCGTCGCACTCGCACTTGACCGCGTCGTAGCGCTCCAGGGCCTCTTGGGGAGTGAGCCCCTCGTGAACGACGGCCCGCACCCCGTTGATCATGGGGACGGGGTCGTCGCATTGCCAGATGTTGCGGCCCATGTCAACGCCCACCGCACCTTCCGATATTGCATCGTAGGTGAGCTGCAGGGCTTCAAGGGGCGTGTCGCAGCGCTTGCCTCCCGCCATGACGACGGGTGCGGGGCAACCCTCGACCATCTTGTCGAAGCCCTCGGTGTAGTAGGTCTTGACGATGTGGGCACCCAGCTCTGCCGCGATGCGACAAGCTAGGCCCAGATAACGTGCGTCCCGGGTCATCTCCCGGCCCACGGCGGTGACGGCCAGGACGGGCATGCCGTGCTCCTCTCCCATGTCGACCAGCTTGGCCAGGTTGGCCAGGGTCTGTTGCTCGTGCGGGGTGCCGACGAAGATGGAGATGGCCACGGCGGCCACGTTCAAACGGATTGCGTCGGCAAAGGCGGTGGTGATCGTCTCGTTGCTGAGGGTCTCGCCCACCATGCTGGTGCCTCCGGACACCCGGAGCACTATGGGGCCGTCCCACTCGGGGGGGACCGAGGTGCGCAGAACGCCCCGGGTGATCATGAGGGCGTCCGCATAGGGTAACAGCGGGGTGATGGTCTTTCTCGGGTTCTCAAGCTTGCGGGTGGGACCTTGGAAGTAACCATGGTCCACCGCCAGCATCACGGTCCTGCCCGTGTCGGGCTTTATTATCCGCGAAATCCTGTTCTTCATTCCCCAGTCCATGGAATTTGCCTCCTGTAGGTATCCTCGGGGATGCGTCCCGATGTTAATATCTCTTTGTGTTGGATGGTTGGACAGGTGTATCCGTGGGGATATCTCAGCGTCCGTCGATAGACATCTATTTGAGTGACGAAATCAATCCATAATGGGGTTGGCATGCGGTCTTTGAAGATGGGCCAGGTACAAATTGATGCTCGCGTTAGGCCACCCTCCCACCGTTCCCTCCTGGGCCTCTTCGCCCTCTTCGTCCTTTCGGTCCCGCCGCCCACCCAGCAGTCCGATGAAGATGTGTTCGCAACAATGTGCATCATCGGACTGGTGGGAGCCGTCCTCCTGTGGATCTGGCCGGCCATCTGGATGTACAGGGATGCGAAGCGGCGGCGAAAGGAGGCGGGGCTTTGGCTCCTCATCGGCATACTGGCCCCCATAATCGGACCCCTCATCTGGTTCATCATAAGGAACGACCCGGAGGAGAGGCGTGCCCCGATGTACTATGGCTATCCACCTCCCCAGTACTATCCGCCCTCCCAGTACTATCCACCCCCCCAGTACCAGCAACAGCAGTACTCGGCGTACGACCAGCATTACTACGATACGGTCGAGGTCGTCGAGGTGGATGTGGAACAGGGTTACAACCAGACCCGTTACGACCCGTACCAGCGCAGATGAGCTCGCCCTCGTCGGTGGGGACTGGTAAAGTATTAAAGGAGAGAACCGATTCAGAGGTAGGGGTAAGCATGGTCTCCTTTACAGACTTCCGTGAGAAGATATCGTTGATGGGCTCTCTACTGGTCCTCTTCGCAGCCGGACCCATTTCGCAGCAGGAAGAGGAATTGTTTCTATTCGGTGCAATCTGGGTAATCTGCGTGATCGTGATCCTGGTCATCTCGATCATGATCGCGATCTGGGTATACCGGGATGCAAAATCGCGTGGCATGAGCGGTGCGCTTTGGCTCATTATCGTTCTGCTCTTTGGCATCATCGGTCTGATCATATATCTTGTGGTCCGACATGACAAGGTGCCCGAGGGGGTTTACTATCCACCACCGGGGCAGTACCCACCACCTCAGCAGTACCAGCAGCAGCCGTATCAACAGCCGTACCAGGAGCCGCAGCAGCAGTACCAGCAGCCACCCGACCAGCAGCAACCGCCGCCGCCTCAGGGACAGACCTACGACCCGGAGACGGGCCAGTACAAGTGATCGGAACCGACCTCACTACTGTTCGAGCTCAATGCCCCCGAAGGGGGACTCCACATCGACCCGGAGCTCGCCCATCTACCCTGATCGATCATCGTGAGATGTGGCTCCCTCGATCGTCCCCTCTGCAACCTCGACTCCGTCCTCTCCGCCGGAGGGCTCCTCCTCCTCTTCACCACCGTCCCCTCCCGCTTGACGCATCCTGAGGCCGAGGACCAGCAGCAGGACAAGGACCACGACCAGGATGACGATGCCGATGGCCAGGCCGGTGCTCCCGGCGATCATGCTCTCTTCCTCGGTGATCGTGACGACGATGAAACTGTCGGCCTGACCGCTGTCGTCATCGCGGATGGACACGGAGACTATGAACTCACCGGCCTCCTCGAACTCGTGGGTGACGACCGCCCCTGAGGCCAGCGAGCCGTCGCCGAAGGACCAGGTGATGAGGAGGTGCTCCAGGTCGGTGGCCGTATCGTTGAGGTAGATGATGGTGAACGTGAGCTCCTCCCCCACACCGGCCTCCGTGATCTCGGCGAACGCCAATCCCTCCGGTTGTCGGTTCCTCACCTCCACCTGCAGGAACCTCTCTCCGATGGCCCCATCGTCATCTGTGACCATCAGGATCACTGTATGAGCCCCGGACCCGCTCCAGCTGAATGCGGCCTGGGTACCCATGACGGTCTGGCTTCCGGATGTCCACTGGTAGGTCAGGTCCTCCAGATCGCTCGGTGTGTCCGTCGTCCCGATGGCATCGAAGGTGACGACCTCATCCTCCCAGACCGAGGTCGCGTCCTGTGAGGCCTCTGCGATGGGTGGCCTGTTCACCACCTTGACGGGCATCTGCGCGGAGTGCTCCGCCCCGTCGTCGTCGCGCACCGTCACCTTCACGACGTACGTGTCGCCCTGGGAGTAGATGTGGTCCACTGTGCCGGTGTGAGACCAGTCGAGGATGGTTCCATCCCCCAGGTCCCACTTGAACTCGAGTCCGTCCTGGTCGGACGGCGTGTCGGTTCCATCCGCATTCAGCAGAACCTCCTCGTCCTCGTCCACAGAGCCCGAGGTTGTCGAGATAGTCACGACCGGTCCGATGTTGGTCACCTCGACCCGTCCGGTCGAGATGCCCTGTGCCCCGTCGTCGTCGACAACGATGAGCGAGACATCGTAGCTGCCCGTCAACGCGTAGCTGTGGGTCACCTTCTGGACGGGCTTGTGACGCCAGTCGGTGATGTTCCCGTCACCGAAGTCGAAGCGCCACTTCAGCGTCTCGGAGTCCGAGTACGAATCGCCGACCGATCCTGAGACAGTGAACTCCTCGTCCTCGTCCAGGTCCTGGACCCCCAGGGTCAGGTCAGCGTAGGGGACCACGTTGTGGACCGTCATGTTGAACGTCACGCTTCCGATGGCCCCGTCCCCATCCCTGGCATCGACACGGACCTCCATCGTCCCCGAGCTACGATAGGTATACGGGCTGGACGCTTGGGAGATCCATCCCGTGACGTTCCCGTCGCCGAAGTGGATGCGATAGTCCAGTCCGTCCTCGTCCGAGGGTGTGTCCGTTGCCGTCGTCTGGATGATTATCTGCTCATCCTCGTAGGCGACCATGTCCCCGGGGTGGATGACGTCGGGCGCCAGGTTCTCAACAGTGATCTCGATGGTGTCGCTGGAGATCGCGTTGTCGTCATCCCGCACGAACAGTGTGGCGTCATGGCTCCCATGCGTGGGCCATCCGACGGTCGTCGTGGGATCGTCCGACCAGCCCCTGTCCTCCGAGTCGATCACCCACCTGAACTCCAATGTTCCGATGTCCGAGGGGGAGTCGGTCGACATGGAGCCATTGAGCATCAGCTCCTCGTCCTCGGCGACGCTGACATCGATACCAGCATCGGCCGTGGGGAGCACGTTCCGGACATCGATCGTCAGACTGTCCGCGATGGCGACGAAGGACTGTCCTCCCAGGTCCCTTCCCGATCCCATTCTAGGTTCATAGATCCCCCTGCGGGACCAGTTGACGTCGGCGACCGGCGTGGCGGTCCTCTTCTCGAAAACGCCATCTCCGTCCGCATCCCAGAAGTACCCCGGGTAGTCACCCGTCGTGGCCGCGACATCGGAGGTCGACAGCCTGACGGACTGGTCCTCCCAGGGAGCGGTCAGGTTTGCCTGCAACGTGGGCGCTTCCCCCGGGTCGACCTCGACTACGGTCAGGGTGGAGTTGGAGGCGACATCGATGTACGCCATCTCGTGGCCCGAGGGGAACCTGACCAGCACCGTGTCGGCCTTGCTGGCCTTGCCCATGCCGAACTCGAGGGTAAGGTCGTTCATCTGGGCGTGGGAACCGGTGCCCCCCTCGACCTCCCGGGTCATGGTGGTGTTCCCCACCGTCACGGTGACCCGGGCCCCGAGGGCCATGGCGTTCGAATCTGTGCCCTCGGGCCTGACCTTCAGCCAGTTGTTCGTGTTGCCGTAGTTCCGGAACAGATGGACCCTCGACGGGGCGGTGAGGGGAGCCTTGCCGCCCGTGACCAGGTCCATGTCCCCGTCGTTGTCGTAATCGGCCCACGCGGCCCCGTAGGTGTTCCAGACCCGGAGACCGGAGGCCTGCGACACGTCCTCGAAGGTGCCGTTGCCCATGTTCAGGTACAAGAAGGAGTGGGAATAGCTGAGATCGTAGACCTGGGGCATGTAGACGTCCAGGTCGCCATCGTTGTCCACGTCGGCCCAGGCTATGCCATCGTAGAGCTCGTCGCCCCTGTACGTCCCCGTCCCTCCCACGGGCTTGTAGGGGATGCCCGTGCCGGGACGCACGTCGGAGAAGTCCCAGTTCGGAGCGCCGTTGTTGACGTAGAACTTGCTGTCGTCACAGATGTATCCCCGGATGTCGCCGGGGCCAACGTACTTGTGGACCAAGTTCGCCTCCCAAAGGTCCATTAGACCGTCGTTGTTCCAGTCGGCCCAGGACGACCCGATCGTGTGGCCGTAGTAGGGACCCTGGCTCTGGTAATAGAGGGGGTCTCCCGTGACTCCCGCACTCGATGCCACGTTCGTGAAGTGGCCGGACCCATCGTTCCGCAGGAGGAAGTTCGGCAGGAGCCTGTAGTTGCTCACGTGGATGTCCGCGTCACCGTCGTTGTCGTAGTCGGAGAAGGCGACCCCGCGACCGGGGTAGGACCCGGCCCTGCGGATACCGCTCGACGTGGAGACGTCGGTGAAGGTCCCGTCACCCTCGTTGTGCCATAGGGTGTCCGGATAACCGACGTAGTTCCCGTTCTCGTAATTGGCCACGTAGATGTCAAGGTAGCCGTCACCGTCGATGTCGCCCCACGCGGCCGAGGTGGACGGGTAATCGTCCACGGGGCTCCCGGCGGCGGCCGTCACGTCGGTGAAGTTCCAATCCGGCCCACCCTCGTTGCGGAACAGGTAATCGGACCTGGTCGGGGTCGAGGTCGTCCAGCCCCCGCCCGCCAGGTACACGTCCAGATCGCCGTCGTTGTCGTAATCGCCCCAGATGCCGACGTTGACCCCGCTGGTCCCCGAGAGGCCCTTCGCGGAGGTCACGTCGGTGAAGGTCCAGCCTGG